>CAXBHA010000017.1:0-14144 GCA_963974955.1 uncultured Yeosuana sp.
TAGTTTCAATCGTGAAATGGCATTGAAATTACAAGACATACTTGATGATTGTAAAACAAACAATACTGTGAGAGCCATTGTTTTAACAGGAAACGGAAAAGCATTTTGTGCCGGACAAGATTTAAAGGAAGTTACGTCACCAGAACTCAATCCGGGATTCAAGAAGATTTTAGACGAACATTATAATCCCATCATTTTAAAAATAAGAACGATTGAAAAACCGGTAATTGCTGCCGTTAATGGCGTTGCAGCAGGTGCTGGCGCTAATATTGCCTTAGCTTGCGATATAGTTCTAGCAAATGAAAACGCCAATTTTATTCAAGCATTTAGTTTAATTGGCTTAATACCTGATAGTGGCGGTACGTTTTTTTTACCAAGATTAATTGGTTTTCAAAAGGCTATCGCCTTAGCTATGTTAGGCGATAAAATATCGGCCGAAGAAGCTGAAAAAATGGGAATGATTTATAAAATGATTTCTTCTGAAAGATTTGAAGAAGAGGTCCAAAAAACGGCTATTAAAATGGCAGAGATGCCAACTAAAGCACTTGGTCTCATCAAGCGCCTTTTTAATCAATCCCTTACAAATAATCTTGAATCGCAATTAACCTTAGAATCTAAACTGCAAATTGAAGCAGCTCAAACAGATGATTATGCGGAAGGTGTTGTGGCGTTCATTGAAAAACGAAAACCAAACTTTAAAGGGAAGTAAAAAATATACTAATCAAATTGTCCCCTTGAGGGGACTTTAGGGGTGTAAGATAAAAAGTGAAAAACAAAATAATTCCATACAATCCAAAACTAAAGGAATATGCTAGAAAGCTTAGAAAAAACAGCACTCTGGCAGAAGTTCTGTTATGGAATAATATTAAAAACAGAGCCTTAGGCGTTCAATTTCATAGGCAAGTACCTATGTTAAATTATATTGTAGACTTTTATTGCCACGAGCTTATGTTAGCCATTGAAATTGATGGAAGCTCACACGATTATAGGTATTTTGAAGATTTAAACAGACAAAATAAATTAGAAGAATATGGGGTCACGTTCATGAGATTTTCGGATGTCGATGTAAAAAATAATATGTTTAGTGTTTCATTGTCACTTGAAGAAAACGTAGCGTCTTTAATAACACCCATAAAGTCCCCTCAAGGGGACAATCAACCTCAAAGTCTACCCAAATCATTAAAGCAAACATTAATGCAAACCCATCAACAAATAAAACCATACATTCACAAAACACCGGTTTTATCATCACAATTGATAAATGAAATAGCAGGATGTAATGTGTTTTTTAAATGTGAAAACTTTCAAAAAATGGGTGCTTTTAAAATGCGAGGAGCCACGAATGCTATTTTAAGTTTATCTCCGGAACAAAGAAATAAAGGGGTTGTCACACATTCCTCTGGAAATTTTGCACAGGCATTATCTTTGGCAGCAAAAAAAATGGGAATACCCGCTTATATAGTCATGCCTAAAAATGCGCCACAGGTAAAAAAGAATGCAGTTAAAACCTATGAAGGAGAAATAATAGAATGTGATTCTAATCCAATAGCACGAGAGAATATGGCAGAATTGGTTCGAAAAGAAAAAGGGGCAACATTTATTCATCCGTCAAATGACGATGCTGTAATTTTGGGAAATGCCACAGCAGCTATGGAACTATTAGAAGATTCCCCTGATTTGGATTATGTCTTTTCCCCTGTTGGTGGTGGTGGTCTGTTAGCAGGAACAGCATTAGCTGCGAATAATTTTTCACAACATTGTAAAGTTATAGGAGGTGAACCTAAAAATGCGGACGATGCTTATCGCTCTTTGCAAAGCGGTAAGATTGAGTTTAATAGAGATGCTGATACTATAGCCGATGGTTTACGAACCTTTTTAGGGGATAGAAATTTTCCCATTATTAAAAAGTATGTAGAGCGTATTATTACGGTAAGTGAAGAGGAAATTATTGAAGCTATGAAACTCATTTGGGAGCGTATGAAAATTGTTGTTGAACCTTCAAGTGCTGTGGCGTTTGCCGCATTGTTAAAGGAGAAAGAACAATTTAAAAATAAAGAAGTCGGAATAATTATTTCTGGCGGAAATGTAGATGTTAGTAACCTGCCATTCTGATTAATGATTGAAGATTTGTGATATATGAATTTAGAAGTAAAATATACTTAATATGAAACCCAATCAACTTGAGGAACGATTGATTCAATTTTCCATTGATATCATTTTATTATGTAAGACAATAGATAAATCTTTTGCTTCTGAACATCTTGCTAAGCAATTAATTAGGTCAGCAACTTCTTCAACATTAAATTATGGAGAAGCTAGAAGTGGAGAATCATCAAAAGATTTTATTCAAAAGATAAAAATTTGTTTGAAAGAATTAAGAGAATCTTTCATCAATCTAAAAATCCAGAGAGAAGTAGAATCAATATCGGACATAAGCTTATTAGAAAAGCTTTTAAAAGAAAGCGACGAATTAATTTCTATTTTCGTTACTAGTATTAAAACTGCATCAATCAAACTTAAATCTTAGTACTAAGTATGTCAAATCAAATATCAAGCATCAAAAATCAGCAATCTCCAATCATCAAAATAGGAATTATAGGTTGTGGTACCATGGGAAGCGGAATTGCTCAAGTTGCGGCTACTGCGGGTTGTGCTGTTAAGATATATGATACCAATAATCAGGCTTTAACTAAAAGTAAAAATGATTTGGATAATATTTTATCTCGCCTAACTGAAAAAGGTCGAATAAATAATGTTGAAAAATCAAGAATTCAAAGCAAAATTGACTATGTTGGTGATTTAAAGAATTTGTCAGATACCAACCTAGTTATTGAAGCAATTGTTGAAAACCTGGACATCAAAAAAACCGTGTTTTCAGAATTAGAATCTTTAGTATCTAATAATTGTATCCTGGCGTCTAATACCTCAAGTTTATCTATTACTTCTATTGCATCGGCATTAAAACATCCAGAACGTTGTATTGGAATTCATTTTTTCAATCCAGCACCTTTAATGGCATTAGTAGAGGTAATTCCTGCACTTCAAACGTCGTCCGGTATTTTACAAGAAACAACTAAGATTATTACAGATTGGAAAAAAACAGTCGCCGTAGCCAAAGATACACCGGGGTTTATAGTAAACCGAGTTGCAAGACCTTTTTACAGTGAAGCGTTGCGTATTTATGAAGAAGGAATGGCAGATGTCGCAACGATTGATTGGAGTTTAAAAACCCTCGGAGGATTTAAAATGGGACCATTTGAATTGATGGATTTTATTGGTAACGATGTGAATTATACGGTGACCGAAACTGTGTTTAAAGCGTTTTATTACGATTCACGTTATAAACCATCATTCACCCAAAAGCGATTGGTTGAGGCAGGTTTTTTAGGTAGAAAATCAGGTAAAGGATATTATGATTATTCTGAAAATGGAAAGTTAATGGGTGGTTTAAATGTCGCGTCGAGCGCAATCGAGACGTCTCTTATACAACAAATATTCAACAGGGTTTTAGTAATGCTAATCAATGAGGCAGCAGATGCCTTATTTTTAAAAATTGCCTCGGCACAAGATATTGATAACGCTATGACCAAAGGGGTTAATTATCCAAAAGGATTATTGGCTTGGGCAGATAAAAAAGGAATGGATTGGTGTGTTAGTTCTATGGATGCGTTATATCACGAATACCATGAAGATCGTTATCGCTGTAGTCCGTTATTACGAAAAATGAATCAAGAAAATAAAACATTTTTTTAATGAATCGTCATTCCGAACAAAGTGAAGGAATCTATTTAAAAGATTGCCACCTCATTTTATTCCTCACAATGACAATATGAGAATGAAAGGAGAACAAATTCCATATAAAATGTTGGGTCAAGACGCCTACAGTCAATGGCTGGGCATTGAGATATTAGAATCTGAAATAGGTCGCTGCAAAGTTGCGCTAACTGTTAGAAAAAATATGTTAAACAGTATGAATAAGGCACATGGTGGCATTAGTTATTCGTTGGCAGATACGGTGACCCGTCCTGAATAAAGGCTACATAATTTTAAACATTATGTATAAAAATGACAAAGTAATCAGACGGTATTCAGAACCTTTTAAATTGAAAATTTTAGACGAACTTACAACCGGAAAACTAAACAAGTCTCAACTCGGTAAACTCTATGGAATCAATCCTACCACAATTAACGAATGGATTAGAAAGTACAACCGAAAAGACCTCATGAATACCCGTATCAAAGTGGAAACAAAAGACGAAATAACACGTATTAAAGCACTGCAAAAAGAGATTGAACAGCTTAAAAAACTACTGCTTAAAAAGGATTTGGATGCCTTAGTATTAGATTCATACCTGGAAGTAGCTGCTGAAGATCTAGGCTTTAAATCTGTGGATGAACTAAAAAAAAAGCTAAGTATAAAGCCTTAATCAAAGCCAAAAAGAAAGCTAAGGGAGTTGCGTCTTTAGCTACTATAACCCATTGTTTTGGACTTAAACGTGACGCGTATTATAAATACAAAATTAGAGCTGATAGTCGTTTAAAAATAGAACAACAAATTATAGAAATTGTACGTAAAAGACGTAGATCCCTTCCTAGAGAAGGTGTACGTAAACTTAAAGTTTCATTAGAAAATGAGTTTATTAATGCCAACCTTAAAGTAGGCAGAGACACTTTATTTAATATCCTAAGAAAACACAATATGCTTACACTTAGAAAAAAATATAGTTCCAGAACAACCAATTCGTTGCATAGGTTCTACAAGTACAAAAATATCATTAAAGACCTAGAGGTTACCAAACCAAACCAAGTTTGGGTGAGCGATATTACCTACATTAGAACCATAAAAGGCTTTTGTTATCTCGCGCTCATTACAGACATGCATTCTAGAAAGATTGTAGGCTATGACCTTAGTGATAGCCTTGAACTTAATGGATGTGTCAGAGCTCTTAAAAAAGCATTATATCAAGCTAAAAATATGAAAGGACTTATACACCACTCTGACAGAGGCATACAATATTGCAGTAATCAATATACACAAATACTGAAAAGAAAAAAGATAGCTATTAGCATGACCCAAGAAAACCATTGTTACGAAAACGCCATGGCTGAACGTGTAAATGGCATCTTAAAAGATGAATTTTATCTCGATCAGACCTTTACTGACGTGCAACACGCCAAAAAAGCAACAAAAAATGCAATTAATTTATATAACCAAATAAGATTACACTTATCTTTAGACTTTAAAACACCAAATATGGTATATAAATTATCAGCTTAAAAACAATTTTAACCTGTAGCCATATTTCAGGACGAGACACGGCATTTGGTTTTTCAGCAAATACGCATGGTAATTATGCGGTTTCCATTGAAACCAGTATAAATCATATTGAAGCCTTAAATGAAGGCGATTACTTGGTGGCAGAATCGGTGATTGAAAAAGTAAATAATAAATTGGGCTTCAACATAGTTGAAGTAAAAAGAGGCGACGAATTAGTGGCACTTTTTAAAGGTGTCGTATATCGGACAGAAAAAAAATGGGAAGAATAAAATGGAAGCATATATAATAGACGGCATTAGAACTCCAATAGGAAGTTATCAAGGAACATTATCGGCTGTTAGAACGGATGATTTGGCTGCTTTGGTGATTGCCGAAATAGTAAAACGAAATCCGGGCATTCCAAAAGAAGCCTATGACGATGTTATTTTAGGCTGTGCTAATCAAGCTGGAGAAGATAATCGTAATGTGGCTAGAATGGCGTTATTGTTAGCAGGATTACCTTTCACAGTGCCAGGAGAAACAGTGAATAGATTGTGTAGTTCAGGATTATCAGCAATCATTCATGCAAATCGAGCAATAAAAGCCGGTGATGGCGATATTTTTATCGCTGGAGGGGTAGAGAATATGACACGTGGCCCTTATGTGGTGGCAAAACCTTCCACTGCTTTTGGAACAGATGCTAAGATGTATGATTCCAGTTTTGGGTGGCGGTTTATAAATCCTAAAATGCACGAGCGGTATGGAACGGATGGTATGGGAAATACAGCTGAAAACTTGGTTGAGAAATTCAATATCTCTAGAGAAGACCAGGATAAATTCTCGTATTGGAGTCAGATGAAGGCCTCTAAAGCTCAAGAAAATGGGCGTTTAGCAAAAGAAATAATGATGGTTGAAATTCCACAACGGAAAAAAGAGTCCATTTATTTTTCAAAAGACGAATTTGTTAAACCAAATACAAGCTTAGAAGTTTTAGGTAAGTTAAGACCAGCCTTTAAAAAAGAAGGCGGAAGCGTCACGGCAGGAAATTCATCGGGATTAAATGATGGTGCTGCCGCTACAATTATAGCTTCAGAAAAAGCAGTAAAAAAATATAATTTAAAGCCAATAGCACGCATAGTTAGTTCCGCAGTAGTTGGTGTAGAACCACGAATTATGGGTATGGGTCCTGTGGAAGCATCAAATAAAGCACTCGTAAAAGCAGGATTAACCATAAATGACATGGATATTATTGAATTGAACGAAGCTTTTGCGGCACAAGCTTTGGCGTGTACACGAGCTTGGGGATTACACGATAACGATCCAAGAATAAATCCAAATGGAGGAGCAATTGCTCTTGGGCATCCGTTAGGAGTTACAGGAACTAGACTTGCCTATTCGGCAGCTTTAGAACTCCAAGAAACTGGGAAACGATACGCCCTTGTTACCATGTGTGTTGGAGTTGGTCAAGGGTATGCGGCAATAATTGAAAGAGTATAAATTATTTTGGTAGATAGATAAAATTTTATAGTTTTGGACATATTAAGTCTAAAATATATTTGTCCAATGAAAACTTTAAGTGATACATTAAAAAATGCTAGAGAGGAAAAGGATTTAATTCTTCGAAAAGTTGCGGCTGAAGTGGATATTGATCAATCTCTGATTAGCAAGTTTGAGAAAAATGAAAGAAAACCGACAATGGAACAAATCGTAAGACTTGCCAATTTTTATGGACTTTCCGAAAGTGAATTAATAATAAATTGGTATTCGGAAAAAATTGCTGACGAACTAAAATATACAGAATCGACTTCTGAAATATTAAAAGTAGCCGAAGAAAAAATCAATTATTATAAAGCACAAGAAAATGGAAAATAAGAAAATGAAAGTTGCAGAATTATTTGCAGGAGTTGGAGGTTTTCGTCTTGGACTTGAAAAAAGCAACTATGAAGTTGTTTGGAGCAATCAATGGGAACCGTCAACCAAAATGCAACACGCTTCAAAAGTTTACGAAGCTCGTTTTGGAAAAGAAAATCACTCAAACGAAGATATAAATGAAGTTGTAACAAGAAATGTTGAAGAAATTCCAGATCACGATTTATTGGTTGGCGGCTTTCCTTGTCAAGATTATTCTGTGGCAACAACATTGCACAACTCAAAAGGATTAAAAGGTAAAAAAGGAGTTCTTTGGTGGTCAATTCACCAAATTTTAGAAAACAAAAAAAACAAACCAAAATACTTGTTTTTAGAAAATGTTGACAGACTTTTAAAATCGCCAGCAAAACAAAGAGGTCGTGATTTTGCAGTTATGTTGCAAAGTTTAAACGATTTAGGTTATGCGGTTGAATGGCGTGTTATAAATGCAGCTGAATACGGAATGCCACAAAGAAGAAGAAGAGTTTTCTTTATTGGCTATCATAAATCGACAGAAGTTTACAAAAGACTTCAAAAATCTAATAAAATTGATTGGCTAACCGAAGAAGGAACTATTGCAAATGCTTTTCCTGTTGCTAAAACTAATTCAATTCAAGAAGTTGAGTTAAAAGGAGATTTAGTAGAAATAACTAACAATTTCAATAAAAAAGGAAAATTATCGCCTTTTCAAAATACAGGTTTACTAATTAAAGGTAAGGTTTATACAACTAAAACAGAGGCAAATTATGATGGAAATAAAACTGTTTTAGCAGACGTTCTGCAAAATGGAGAAGTAACACCTGAATTTTTCATTGACGATAAAGACAAAGATAAATGGGAATATTTAAAAGGTGCGAAAACCATAGAGCGTAAATCACCAGATGGATTCGTTTACAAATATTCAGAAGGTGGAATGATTTATCCAGATGCTTTAGACAATGCTTCAAGAACTATTATAACAGGAGAAGGAGGAAAATCACCTTCAAGATTTAAACACGTAGTTGTTTCGGACAGAGGTTTGAGAAGATTAACACCAATTGAGTTAGAAAGGTTAAATATGTTTCCAGATAATCACACCAAATTGGAGGGAATTACTGACACAAAACGAGCATTTTTTATGGGAAATGCTTTAGTTGTTGGTGTGATTGAAAAAATTGGAGAAGAACTTTACAAACAGATAAACCAATTTGAATATGCTTGATGTAACTTCGGCTGATTCAATTATTGAATTTGCGAAACAACTTAAAAACCAAACTTTAAGACAAGCTTGTGGTTCAGAAATAGAAAAACACGGTTATAAAGGAAAAGGGAATTTTGGTCAAATATTAGAAAAATTTTATTTTGGCTATGAACCAAATTCTGATGCAGAACCCGATTTTAAAGAAGCCGGAATTGAACTAAAATCAAGTCCATTAAAAACTTTAAAAAATGGAGATTTTCGATCAAAAGAAAGGCTTGTATTAAATATCATAAACTATTTAGAAGTTCATAAAGAAGAATTTGAAACAAGTTCGTTTTGGAAAAAAAACGCACATTTACTTTTGGTATTTTATCTTCACGACAAAGATTTAGACTTACTTGATTATTTAATAAAATTAGTTGACGGTTGGCAATATCCAAACGAAGATTTAAAAATTATTAAACAAGATTGGGAATTTATCAATCAAAAAATCAAAGACGGAAAAGCACACGAATTATCCGAAGGAGATACGTTTTATCTTGGTGCTTGTACAAAAGGCTCAACAGCTCTAAAATCATTCAGAGACCAACCATTTAATGAAGAACAAGCAAAACAACGAGCGTATTCTTTAAAGCAAGGTTATGTAAATCACATAATCGCGAATATTGCTCAAGAAGAAACTGCGGTTTACGGAAAAATAATTGAACAACCTGAAATTTTAGAGAAAGTACGTTCAATAGAAGAAATAGTAATTCTAAAATTCCACCCATTTTATGGAAAATCCGCAGAACAAATTGAACAAGAATTAGGTTTAGAATTAAACCAAAAAGCCAAAAGTTATTTTGCAAATCTTACAAATGCTATTCTTGGACTTGAACTCGGTCAAAAGATAGAGGAATTTGAAAAAGCAGATATTCAAGTAAAAACTATTCGACTTAAAGAAAATAATTTACCGAAAGAAGATATTTCATTTCCAACATTTGAATATCAAGAACTTGTAGAAACAGATTGGGAAGATTCAGATTTTAAGAATATTTTAGAAAGCAAATTTTTCTTCGTGTTCTATCAATTTGAAGGAGAAAATTTGATTTTAAGAAAGGTAAAATTTTGGAATATGCCTCATTCCGATATTCTTACAGCCAAAAATGTTTGGGAAGAAATGGTAAAGACTGTTTCAAATGGAGAAATCGTAAAAGAAGTAACTGACAAAGGTGTCAGAAAAACTTATTTTCCAAAAAAGACTGAAAACAAAGTGAGTCACGTTAGACCACACGCAAGAAATGCAGCAGACACGTATGAATTACCAATTGCAGATAAATTGACAGGACTAAAAGAATATACTAAACATTGTTTTTGGTTAAATGCAAGTTACGTGAAAGATGAAATTTATTTGAAATAATTATTTGAAAAAGATGAAAAAAATCCAACATTACGTTACAGGGCAATGGGTAGAAGGTAAGGAAGAAGGAATTCCTGTATTGGATGCCATTACCGGGGAAGCCTTTACGAGTGTCGCTATTGAAGGATTAAATATCCCTGAAATATTGCAATACGGACGGACTAAAGGTGGTGATGTACTTCGTAAAATGACGTTTCAAGAACGCGGTAATATGCTTAAAAGTTTGGCATTATATCTTACCAAACGCAAAGAGGCCTTTTATGAATTAAGTTATAGAACCGGAGCAACCAGAATTGATGGCTGGATTGATATTGAAGGTGGCTTTGGTAATTTATTTGCCAATGCATCCTTACGGAAATTATTTCCTAACCAATGGTATCATGTCGAAGGAGACCCGATCGATTTATCGCGTGGTGGACGCTTTATGGCACATCATATCATGGTTCCGAAAAAAGGCGTGGCAGTTCATATAAATGCTTTTAATTTTCCTGTTTGGGGTATGTTGGAAAAATGTGCCATCAACTGGATGGCAGGCGTACCAGCAGTGGTATTGCCAGCACCATCATCATCGTATTTAGCTGAAGCCGTTGCGCGCGAAATTATTGCCTCAGGAATTTTACCTGAGGGTGCTTTGCAAATTATTAATGGGACTATAAAAACAATTCTCGACAGTGTGGAGTCTCAAGACGTAATCACGTTTACTGGTTCGGCTAAAACAGGGAGACTTTTAAAATCACATCCACGAATCATACAGGAATCTGTGCCATTTACCATGGAAGCCGATTCTTTAAATGCAGCAGTACTTGGTGAAGATGCCGTTCCTGGAACACCAGAATTCGATTTGTTTATCAAAGAAGTCAGAAAAGAAATGACAGTAAAAGCAGGTCAGAAATGTACTGCTATAAGACGGATTATTGTTCCTGAAAATTTAGTTGAAGATGTTCAAATTTCTTTAGGAAAGGAGCTTGATAAAATTACAATTGGAGATCCAAGATTGAAAGAAGTTAGAATGGGATCTTTGGTGAGTCGTCTACAAGTACAAGCAGTTAGAGATTCTGTAAACGATTTAGCTAAAGAAGCGCAAATCGTTTATGGTAATCTTGACAAAACAGAAATTATAGGTGCAGATGCCAAAAAAGGAGCTTTCATAAGTCCTATTTTATTAAGAGCAGATCATCCTTTCCAAAATACTGTGATTCACGAATGTGAAGCTTTTGGTCCTGTAAGTACGTTGATGCCGTATAAAACGTTGGACGAAGCGATTCAATTAGCTCAAATGGGTAAAGGATCCTTAGTATCATCTATCGCAACAAATAATGACGCTATCGCTAAAGAATACGTCATCAATGCGGCAAGTCATCATGGCCGTATTTTGGTGATTAATAGAGAAAGTGCTAAAGAAAGTACGGGTCATGGTTCTCCCTTACCGTCATTAGTTCATGGTGGTCCAGGACGCGCCGGTGGTGGCGAGGAAATGGGAGGTATGCGAGGCATTAAACATTATTTACAGCGGACGGCCATTCAAGGTTCACCGACAACTTTAACAGAAATTACAGGGATTTATCAGCCTAAATCCAAATATAAAGAAGCAGCACAACATCCGTTTAAATACCATTGGGAAGATATTCAACCAGGGATGTCTTTAAAAACCCATAAACGTACTATTACCGATAGTGATATCATTAATTTTTCAAACTTAACATGGGATCATTTTTATGCGCATACCGATATTACATCACTTGATGGAAGTATTTTTGAAAAACGAACTGCGCATGGTTACTTTATAATTTCTGCGGCTGCAGGGTTGTTAGTTTATCCAAATAAAGGGCCTGTGGCGGCTAATTATGGTTTAGAGGATTGTCGATTTTTAAGGCCATTGTATCACAATGATACCATTTATGTGCGGTTAACATGCAAGCAAAAAGTGGATAGAGATGTGGCAAATGCGGAGCATCCAAGTGGTATTGTAAAGTGGTTTGTGGAAATTTTTGATGCCGAAGATGAATTGGTAGCTGTTGCAACTATTTTAACAATGGTTCAAAAAAAGCAGGAGACATTTGTTGAAATGACAGACGATGTGATACAGAATTGTTTGAGTAAATTATCAATAAACACCAAGACAAAGTGGGGTGCTATGTCACCGCAAGAAATGATAGAACACATAGAATATACTTACAGAATTGCCTCAGGTGAAATTCAGGATTTTGATATTGCCACACCAGAAAAGATTTTGGAAAAAGTGCATGCAACCCTTTATAATTACGAAAAAATGCCAAGGGAATACGATTTTCCATTAGCGTTAAAGGCAAGAATAAAAGACCTAAAACATACTGATTTAGTAGTTGCAAAAGAAAAGATGCTTGAAGTACGAGAGCAGTATCTACAATATTTTAAAGACCATCCTGAAGCAAAACTTAAAAATGTTGTTTTTGGTGAATTGAACAGATATGAATGGTACCTGCTAGAGCGTAAACATTTAAATCATCATTTTGAACAATTTGGACTTATATAAACATGAAATCATACGTAAAACAACATATAAATAACGGCATTGGATATATTGAATTTTATCATCCAGCGCACAATTCTTTACCCGGCGATTTGCTTAAACAATTAGCAAATACGATTTCTGAGGCTGGAGAAAATAAAGACATAAAAGTCATGGTTCTTAAAAGCGGTGGCGATAGAACGTTTTGTGCAGGTGCCAGCTTTAATGAATTGATTAACATCAATGACGCCAAAACAGGTCATTTATTCTTTTCAGGGTTTGCTAACGTCATTAACGCCATGCGAAAATGCCCTAAATTTATTATTGGGCGCATTCAAGGTAAAACCGTTGGCGGTGGCGTTGGACTAGCTGCGGCCACCGATTATTGCATGGCGACGAAATTTGCAGCGATAAAACTCAGTGAATTAAATGTGGGTATAGGTCCATTTGTTGTAGGTCCAGCAATTGAACGCAAAATAGGATTAAGTGGTTTTTCACAAATAGCCATGGATGCGAATACATTTTATTCGGCAGAATGGGCGAAACAAAAGGGTTTATATACGCAAGTATTTGAAACATCCAATGAATTGGATGAAGCGATTGTAGAGTTTGCCGAAAATTTATCCGACTATAATTCTGAAGCGATGCAAGTATTAAAAGCGGTTTTTTGGAAAGGAACTGAACATTGGGATCAATTATTATTGGAACGTGCCAAGATTAGTGGAAAACTAGTGCTTTCGGAATTTACAAAGGAAAAACTAAAAGGCTTTAAATAGGATTGCAAAACGAACAAATTAATTGTAATAATTTAACTAACAAACATTAGTTCATATAATGACGAAATTTGAATTACGAATGCCCAAAATGGGTGAAAGTATTACCGAAGCAACCATAATCAATTGGCTGATTAAAGAGGGAGATAGTTTTGAGGAAGGAGATATCATACTTGAAGTTGGTACTGATAAGGTGGATAATGAATTGCCTGCACCAAGCTCGGGCAAATTAATTAAAATCAAAGCGCAAGCCAAAGACGTTGTAGCCGTTGGCGATGTTATTGCATTGTTGGAAGTTTCTGAAGGTACATCAAAACCAAAAAGGGAAGATGTCATTTTGAACGAACGTGAAATATCCCATCAAGAGAAAAAAGACCTTTCCAAACCAACTTCAACTTCAACTTCATTTTCAGTTTCAAATTCAAATACATTTTTTTCTCCCTTAATTATTTCCATAGCAAAATCACATCATATTGGTTTTGAGGAATTGGCCAGAATTCCAGCCACTGGAAAAGAAGGTAGATTAAGAAAGAGCGATATTTTTCAATACATAAATGATGGTCGTCCATATAAATTTGCGCAACCTGTAACACAAGATTCGACGGCCTATAGAATTCCACAATTAAATTTTGATAAAGGCACTGGTAAGATTGTGGAAATGGATCGTATGCGTAAAATGATTGCAGACCATATGGTGTACTCAAAACATACGTCACCTCACGTTACTGCTTATGTTGAGGCCGATTTAACAAATATGGTAAACTGGCGTAGCTCAAATAAGAAGGCATTTCAAGATAGATATAGAGAAAAATTAACATTCACACCATTATTTGTGGAGGCAGTTGCCAAAGCAGTAAAAGATTTTCCGAACATCAATGCTTCTGTAGATGGAAATAAAATTATTGTAAAAGAAGATATAAATATAGGTATGGCAACGGCATTACCAAGTGGAAATTTAATAGTACCCGTTGTAAAAAATGCGGACCAAAAAGATTTAATAGCATTAGCTGAAAATGTTAATGAGTTATCAGAAAAAGCCAGAGATAACAAGTTAAAAAATGAAGATATAAAGGGCGGAACGTTTACAATTTCGAACGTTGGAACCTTTGGAAGCCTTATGGGAACACCTATTATAAATC
>CAXBHA010000018.1:0-13680 GCA_963974955.1 uncultured Yeosuana sp.
TTCATTTCGTTTCATTCCATTCTGAATGACAAAAATGGTATTATGAATGAATACGTCCATTCGATTTAGAAGATATTAATTAACTACTTATTTTTTTTAATTTATTCATAATTAGAAATCATTAAACTTTATAATTCAATAAAACTTGTTCAAGAACGCACAGATTGATTTAAGCTTCATTACTTTTACACTTATTTTTATTAGATTAATCCTATGTCTGTAGAGCCTAAATTATCACGTTTTAAACAAAACGTTTTGTCTAAATATCAAATTTACAACAGTATATTTATGACCTTACCTTTTGATACCATTACCAAAACAGGGGTTTTGCTGCCGTTATTTCATGAAACCTGTAAAAAAGGATTTGCTAATGGTGATGACCCAACGACTATAGTCAATACTTTTTTTAAAAAATATCAAGCAAGACGCAACGAAGCAAGTCAAATAAATTTATTGTTTAGATTTATACAGTATATTGAACGGCAAGTTGTATTATTTGATGCCGTTGAAGATGCTGCTTTCCCTATTGTAAACAATATGGAAGGTATTGGCACATTGAGAAACCTTAAAGAATCCGCAATTTCTGAAAACAGATTTGAAGCGTTAAAAAATTATCTGGAGGAGTTTAAAGTACGTATCGTTTTAACGGCTCACCCAACACAATTCTATCCTGGTTCTGTTTTGGGAATTATTACAGATTTAACCGAAGCTATTAAACAAAACAATTTAAAAGAGATCTCCAATTTATTTGCTCAACTGGGTAAAACACCCTTTTTTAAACGCGAAAAACCGACTCCTTATGATGAAGCTGTAAGTTTAATTTGGTATTTAGAAAATGTATTTTATAAATCGTTTGGCGAAATCTATAATTACATTCAACAAAATATATATGATGACAGTAATAAGCACAATGAAATTATAAATATAGGTTTTTGGCCGGGTGGCGATAGAGATGGAAATCCGTTTGTTAAACCCGATACCACATTAAAAGTTGCAGAAAAATTAAAACAATCCATCTTAAAAAAATATTACTTAGACCTGAAAGATTTAAGACGAAAACTAACTTTTAGAGGAATTGAAGAACGCATCGTTCGTTTAGAAACCATTTTATATAATTTTAGTATTAATATAAATACTCCTGAAAAAATAACTTCAAGAGAACTTATTCATGACTTATTGGAAATTAGAAATACGATTATAAAAGAACATCAATCGTTATATGTTTCAGAAATCAATAATTTAATAAACAGAGTTCGTCTTTTTGGTTATTATTTTGCAACGCTGGATATTAGACAAGATAGTAGAATACACCATACTGTTTTTACAACCGTAATTGATCATTTAATAAAATCAGGACATTCTGCATTTCCAAAAAATTATCACAACTTATCTGAATCCGATCAAATCAAAATTTTATCAGAAGTTTCTACAGGCCCTATAGACATCAACGAATTTGAAGATGACATGGTGTATAATACACTAAAAACCATAGAGACCATTAAAGAAATTCAACAACTAAATGGTGAAAAAGGGGCAAACCGATATATCATTAGTAATAATCAAACAGCTTTAAATGTTATGCAACTGTTTGCTATGCTTAAAATAGTTGCCTTTAAAGATAATTTAACGGTTGATGTCGTGCCGTTGTTTGAAACTATCACCGACCTAGAAAATGCTCCAAAAGTAATGGAACAACTCTATACGAATCCTAATTATATGGCGCATTTAAAAAGCAGAGGAAGTAAACAAACCATTATGCTAGGTTTTTCAGACGGCACAAAAGATGGTGGTTATTTAATGGCGAATTGGGGTATCTATAAGGCCAAAGAATTATTAACAGAAATGTCTAGAAAACATGATATTTCGGCTATATTTTTTGATGGTCGCGGCGGACCACCTGCGAGAGGTGGAGGTAAAACACATCAGTTTTATGCCTCTTTAGGACCAACAATTGAGGACAAGGAAGTGCAACTTACTATTCAAGGACAAACCATAAGTTCAAACTTTGGAACGCTTGAGTCTTCACAATATAATTTAGAACAATTAATAAGTTCTGGCATGTTTAACCGTATAGGAAAAGATAAACTTGCGATGTCTGATGAAGACAGAATTGTTATGACCGATTTAGCCGAAACCAGTTATCAGGCTTATAAAGACTTTAAAGGTCACCCCATGTTTATTCCATATTTAGAAAGAATGAGTACTTTAAAGTATTATGCAAAAACAAATATTGGTAGCAGGCCATCAAAACGATCAAACTCTGACACCTTAATATTTTCAGATTTAAGAGCCATTCCTTTTGTGGGCTCTTGGAGTCAATTAAAACAAAATGTGCCTGGGTTTTTTGGTGTTGGAACCGCTTTAAAAGCATATGAAGAAAAGGGTGAGTTCTATAAGGTGCAATCGCTATATAAAAATTCGAAATTCTTTAAAACTTTGTTGGAAAACAGTATGATGTCCCTAACAAAATCATTCTTCGATTTAACACAATACATGTCTAAAGATGAGGAATTTGGTGCCTTTTGGAACATTATTCATAATGAATACTTAAATTCAAAAAACTTACTTTTAAAACTTACAGGGTATAAGGAGTTAATGGAAAACGAGCCTTCTGGAAAAGCTTCTATTGAAGTACGGGAAGCCATCGTTCTGCCTTTATTAACTATTCAACAGTATGCTCTTAAAAAGATACAGGAGTTAGAAAATGACTCCATTAGGAATAAAGAAGAAATAAAAACATTTGAAAAAATTGTGACCCGTTCCCTTTTTGGAAATATTAATGCGAGTAGGAATTCAGCTTAAGTCGTTTAGTAAAAGATTATTTTAAAGTTTTTCCGCCTTTTTCACCTGTTCGTATTCTATAAGATTCTTGTATATCAGAAACAAAAATTTTTCCATCACCTACCTCACCCGTTCCGGCGGAAGATAGTATTGCTTGTACCGTTGGTTCTACAAAATCATCATTAACTACAATGGATAGATATCTTCTTTGTATATCGCCTGTACTATAAGACACGCCTCTGTAAACATGACCTTCTTTTTCATTTCCAATTCCAGTAACATCCCAATAGGAAAAAAAGTTTACTCCAACACTGTGCAAAGCATTTTTCACAGCAATAAATTTAGATTTCCTCACAATTGCTTCAATCTTTTTCATAATTTTCTTTGTTTTATTCTATATTCGAAAATACGCAAAATCCGTTATACATTAATTTAAAATATAGCTATTTCCCGATATCATTTTAAGCAAAAAAAGAGACTGTCTTAAAAGTGTTTTGATTTTGAGCGTAGTCGAAAAATCTTATTTACCTAATTATCAATAATTTGATTTTCGATAGATTCTTCATTTTTATTCAGAATGACACTTTTAAGACAGCCTCTTTTTTAATATGCTTTATTAATTAAATGATATTAATGCTCATTTAATCTAAAATCCGGATATGCTTCCATACCATGCTCATGGATATCCAGACCCTCTACTTCTTCTTTTTCAGATACTCTTAATCCTATTGTTTTCTTAAGAATAAATAAAACAATAAACGAGGTTACTAAAGACCAAGCCCCAATTCCCAATACACCAGCAGCTTGAGCACCTAATTGCCCAAAACCACCACCGTAGAATAAACCACCATCGGTAGCAAATAACCCAACAAGTAAAGTACCTATTGCACCACAAACACCGTGAACAGAAACAGCACCAACGGGATCATCAATTTTTAATTTCTTATCTATAAACTCTATTGAGTACACTACTATGATCCCACAGATAAGACCTATGGCTATAGCTCCATAATTATCTACTGCAGCACAACCAGCAGTTACGCCAACCAATCCTGCAAGCGCACCATTTAATGTCATGGACGCATCTGGTTTACCATATTTAACCCACGTTAAAAACAAAGAAGCAACGACACCTGCTGCAGCCGCTAAATTAGTGGTAATTATAATGTTTGATACATGATTGACACTCTCTCCTGAAATTGCCAACTCAGAACCACCGTTGAATCCAAACCAACCTAACCAAAGGATAAATACACCCAGTGCCCCAAATAATATACTGTGCCCTGGTATTGCGTTAGATTTACCGTTTGTATATTTTCCAATTCTTGGCCCTACCAATGCCGCAGCAACCAATGCTGCCCATCCACCAACAGAGTGCACCACTGTGGAACCAGCAAAATCAATAAATCCTAATTTTGTTAACCATCCTTCTCCTTGCCATACCCAGTGACCAGAAATAGGATAGATAAGAACGGTCATGATTAAAGAGAAAATTAAATAAGTAGAGAATTTAGTTCTTTCTGCAATCGCTCCTGATACAATAGTGGCAGCCGTTGCAGCGAATACCGTTTGAAAAAACAAATTGTGCATCTCTCCTGCTTCATTGAAAAATAATGTAGGGCTTCCTATAATAGAACTTATATCATCCCCATACATAAGAGTATATCCTATTAACCAAAACCCAATAGAACCAATACACAAGTCCATTAAGTTTTTCATAACAATGTTTATAGTATTTTTAGATCTGGTGAATCCTGTTTCTACTAATGTAAATCCCGCTTGCATAAAGAATACTAATATCCCAGCAACTAATATCCACATGATATCTAGAACACCATTTATGTCTGCTATTCCTTTTACTACTTCTTCCATAATTAAAAGTTTTTGATGATTATTTTTATTTATTATCTAAGGGTATCTCCACCTTTTTCTCCGGTTCTTATTCTGTAGCACTCTTGTATTTCAGATACAAATAGCTTTCCGTCTCCTACCTCACCGGTTCCCGCTGAACTTATGATAGCCTTTACCGTTGCATCAGCGAAATCATCATTGACTACAATTGATAGATATCTACGCTGAATGTCACTCGTACTATAAGTTACCCCTCTGTAAACATGTCCTTCCTTTTCATTACCAAGTCCTGTAACATCCCAGTAAGAGAAAAAGTTTACCCCAACAGCATGAAGTGCATTTTTAACCTCACTGTACTTGGATTTTCTTATTATTGCTTCAATTTTCTTCATAATTATTATATGTTTTAAATTAAGATTTATTAGAAACTGTAAATAGCTGCCAGAACAAATGACCCTAAGCTTTTCGTAGGAGCCAAATCATTATTGATGAAAGCATTTTCACTGGCCGAATCTAACCTCAGTTCTGGTTTGATCGTTAGGTTTTCAATAGAATAGCTTCCAGTTAAAGTAAACTCAAACACATTACCGTCTCCGTCTGTATCGTAAGCGCCTATACCTCCTGCACCGCCATCGGTCTCTGCAAAATATTCGGCCCTTAAACCAATCGCGAACGAATCGGAAGTTGCTATTTGAGGGTATAATGCCACACCATAAAATGAAGGGCCATCGAGATCGGCATACGAAAGATTCAATCCTAAATAGAGTTTATCGGAAACATCAAAACCTCCTGTATAGTCAATTTGGAACGCATCTGAATACCCCAGAAAATTAATGTATTGTCCTGAATACCCCAACTGTGCACCATAATGGTAATCTCCCGAAGGATTGAATTCTGTTACATCTGTTGGGTTCATAATCATTAACCCCAAACTAAAGTCATCAGACAGCGAAAAATCTGCCTTTAGGCCAGTATGGCTAAAGGGGCCATAAGAGAATAAATACGAGGTGCTGTAGTTGAAGTTACCAACAGGGGAAATGACTTCATACCCCAAAAAGGTGTTGAAATTACCAAATGTAAGTTTTACAGATTCACTAACGTTCCAATACACATATAATTGATTGATGAGCTGGGAGCTTCCTCCAATTCCACCTTTTAAGGATTGATATAAAGGAGAGCCAAAAACAGCATCTTCACCCCTGGGGCCAAATACCAAATCGGCAACAAACCCTACTTTTTCGCCTTTATATGAAGCCACAACATTAGCCATCCCTAAAGCAAAACCAGGCAGGTTGGCAAATGATGATCCGGGAGCAATAGCGTTCTCGTCATTAGGCGCCGTAAAGTTGGCCCTATAATACGCATCAACGCTTCCGCTTATGTTAAATTTCTTTTCTTCTACTGGTGCTTCCTGTGCCAATAATACCGTTGCCATAAGAAACATTGAAAGTGAAATAATCCTTTTCATGATTGTTTGATTTTAAGTTATTGTTTTTAAATGTTATTTTTTTGTCAATACGGCGTAAACTTATGTAAAAAAGATTTAACCCTTAAAAAAAATAGGGTAGATGAATAAATTTTTATTAATTTAAATATTTTAACCCTATTTTTTTAGAGGCAAATCATTTATATTTTGATTTATTGATTTTTTCACAAATAAAAAAATGAAGTATTAGCAGAAATTATTACTAATTGATAGGATTTTTTTTGGGAATAATCAGTTTTATTGCTTTTAATTGATATATCTATGTTTATCCTTGCTTTTTTGTCATTGAATATTTAATAATATTTCCCTTTATTATTGATATATAATTATTTTTATCTCATTTCTACATTAAAAATCGAAATAATGAAATAGCTCTTGTCATTATTTAAATTCTACTGTATATATTCGCTTTGAAAAATCATATTTCAAACTAAAATTTGTTGGTTATGTTGAAGAAGCAAGGAATGTATCTGCCAGAATTTGAACACGATAATTGTGGCGCTGGTTTTATTTGCAGTTTAAAAGGAATTAAGTCGAACGACATTATTCATAAAGCTTTAGAGATTCTTGAAAAACTAGAGCATCGAGGCGCTGTTAGTTCTGATGGAAAAACAGGTGATGGTGCTGGTATTTTAATTGATATTCCACATGATTTTTTTACAGCAAACTGTTCGTTTAAATTACCCAAACCAGGAAATTATGCTGTGAGCAATGTGTTTTTGCCAAAAAAGGAGAATCAACAATCCTTCTGCACAACTGTTTTTGAAAAACATTTTAAAGAGCAAGGTCTGGATGTTTTAGGTTGGAGAAATGTTCCTGTGGATACGTCGGTTTTAGGAGAATTAGCAACCAAAACACAACCCTTTATCAAACAGGTTTTTGTTGGGAAAGAACATGCCAAACAAGATGATTTTCAATTTAACCTAAAAATGTTTATTGCTAGAAAAAAAGCAGAACACGAAATTTATGGGTCAAAGCTTTCTGAAAGTTCTTTTTTCTACCTTCCCAGTTTATCAACAAAAATCATTATATATAAAGGGTTATTGGTGCCTGAAGACATTAAGCTTTTCTACAAAGACCTGACCGATCCTTTATTTGTTACCAGATTGGCCTTGGTTCATCAACGGTTTTCAACAAACACCTTCCCAACGTGGGATTTGGCCCAACCCTTTAGATACATGTGCCATAATGGCGAAATAAATACGTTGAGAGGAAATATTGCCAGAATGTTTTCCCGTCAAGAACTCATGAAAAGTGATTGGTTTTGTGACGATATACAAAATATTTTACCCATTGTGCTTCCTGGCAAATCAGATTCTGCTTCCATGGATATGGTTGTTGAATTATTGTTAATGACAGGCCGTTCCCTGCCCGAGGTCATGATGATGCTCGTGCCTGAAGCCTGGGAGAAAAATCCGGACATGTCTGAAGCAAAAAAAGCGTTTTATGAATTCAATTCATGTCTTATGGAGCCTTGGGATGGCCCGGCCTCCATTCCGTTTACCGATGGCAATTATATTGGTGCTGTTTTAGATAGAAATGGCCTTCGCCCATCAAGATATACAGTTACAAAAGGCGGTTATGTTATTATGTCTTCTGAAACAGGTGTCATTGAAATTGAACCTAAAAATGTTGAATATCACGGTCGTTTAGAACCAGGAAAAATGTTTTTGGTTGATATGAACGAAGGACGCATAATTAACGACGAAGAAATTAAAGAAGAAATAGCGGCACGGCATCCATACAAAAAATGGTTAGATAAAAATTTAGTTCACTTAAAAGACATTGCTTATAATGACTGCCCTGTATTTTTTAACGAAGAAAATCTTTTAAAAAGGCAAGTCATTTTTGGGTATACAGAAGAAGATATCAAGACCATTATTTTACCAATGGCGCAAGGCGGTAAAGAACCTATCGGATCCATGGGAAGCGATACGCCACTTGCTGTATTATCAGACAGGCCACAACTAATTTACAATTATTTTAAACAATTATTCGCTCAGGTTACAAACCCACCTCTTGACGGTATTCGTGAGGAACTTATAACCGATATCAGTTTAACCTTAGGCAGTGACTCTAACATCTTCAATTTTAATGAAGACCATTGTAAAAAATTAAAGATTAAAAATCCTGTGATTTCAAAACAAGATTTAGATAAAATTAAAAGTTTTAATAATACAAACTTTAAAGTAACTTCTATTCCCATTTTATATGAAGTAAAAAAAGGGCATAACGGCCTGGAAGAAGCACTAGAGGAGACACTCAACTCAGTTTCAAAAGCAATAAATGAAGGCATAAATATTGTCATTTTATCTGATAGAGGTGTTAATGAAACCATGGCGCCTATTCCAACGCTTCTAGCGTGTTCCTATGTAAACAGTGCTTTAAGAACTCTGGGGAAACGATCAAAAGTGAGTCTCATTATAGAATCGGCCGAACCAAGGGAGGTTCATCATTTTGCATTATTGTTTGGTTATGGTGCTAGTGCTATTAACCCTTATATGGTCAATGAAATTATTGAAAATAACATCTCGGAATTAGATATATCTATTGATTCACAAGAAGCTGTAGAAAACTACAATAAGGCTGTTGGGAAAGGTATTTTAAAAGTGATGAACAAAATAGGCATTTCAACCCTAAATTCTTATCGCGGTTCTCAATTGTTTGAATGTTTAGGCATTAACACTAATATTGTAAACAAGTATTTCCCAAATACCGCAACCAGAATTCAAGGGATTGGTTTACATGAAATTGAAAAAGAAATTAGTAAGCGCTACTTAAATGCATATAAAGAACGCACCATAGCAGCTGATTTAGATTTAGAAGTTGGTGGACAATACCGATGGAGACGTAATGGCGAACAACATATGTTCAACCCATTAACCGTGGCCAAATTACAGGAGTCCGTAAGAAGCAACAAACCAGCAACCTTTAAAGAATATTCCGAACTCATTAACAACCAGTCTAAACACTTAATGACCATTAGGGGGCTGTTTCAGTTTACTAATTATGATCCCATTTCAATTGATGAGGTAGAACCTTGGACAGAAATTGTAAAGCGTTTTAAAACAGGGGCCATGTCTTACGGTTCCATCAGTAAGGAAGCACATGAGAATTTGGCGGTTGCCATGAATAGAATTGGTGGTAAGAGCAATTCTGGTGAAGGTGGCGAAGATGAAGAACGCTTTTATAAAGATGCCAATGGCGACTGGAAAAACAGTGCCATTAAACAAGTAGCGTCTGGTCGATTTGGAGTCACTTCAAATTACCTTACCAATGCGTCTGAAATTCAAATTAAAATGGCGCAAGGAGCTAAACCGGGTGAAGGTGGGCAATTACCCGGTCCAAAAGTAAATCCCAGTATTGCTAAAACAAGAAACTCAACACCTTATGTGGGATTAATTTCTCCACCACCACATCATGATATCTATTCTATTGAAGATTTATCTCAATTGATATACGATTTAAAATCGGCTAATCGCGACGCAAGAATCAATGTAAAATTAGTTTCCGAAGTCGGTGTTGGTACCGTTGCAGCAGGTGTTTCAAAAGCTAAAGCAGACGTTATATTAATATCAGGTCATGATGGTGGTACAGGCGCATCACCGTTAACATCACTTAAGCACGCTGGATTACCTTGGGAATTAGGTCTCGCCGAAGCGCAACAAACGTTAGTGATGAACAACTTAAGAAATCGGGTAGTTTTGGAATGTGACGGACAATTAAAAACAGGTCGTGATGTCGCTATTGCCTGCTTGCTTGGGGCCGAAGAATTTGGGTTTGCCACTGCTCCTTTGGTGGCTTCAGGTTGTATTATGATGCGTGTGTGCCACCTAAATACTTGCCCTGTAGGTATTGCCACTCAAAATCCCGAATTGCGTAAAAAATTCGAAGGAAAACCAGAGCATGTGGTGAATTTTATGTATTTCGTAGCGCAAGAGTTAAGAGAGATTATGGCTAAACTTGGTTTTAAAACCATTAATCACATGGTTGGGCAAGTCCAAAAACTCAATAGAAATAATGCCATTGATCATTATAAAGCATTGGGGATTGATTTAACACCTATTTTACACCGAGTTTCTGTAAAGCCTGAAACAAAATTATATAATACAGAGCACCAAGATCACCACATGGAAAAATCCCTGGATTTTGACATTATTAGTAAAGCACATCCAGCACTATTCAGGAAAGAAAAAACAGTTTTAGATTTCAAGATATGCAATATGGATAGAGCTACTGGTGCTATTTTAAGTAACGAAATTTCAAAAATTTATGGTGCTCAAGGACTCCCTGAGAACACCTTAAAACTAAACTTTACGGGTTCCGCGGGGCAAAGTTTTGGCGCGTTTTCAACGTATGGCCTTACTCTGGTTGTTAGCGGTAACACCAATGATTATTTAGGCAAAGGACTCTCTGGAGCCAAATTAATAGTTAAAGTTCCCGAGGAATCTACCATAGTACCAGAGAAAAATGTGATTATCGGTAATGTGGCCTTGTATGGTGCCACTGCTGGTGAAGCTTATATTAATGGAAAAGCTGGTGAACGATTCTGCGTAAGAAACTCTGGAGCCAAGGCAGTTGTCGAGGGTATTGGTGATCATGGTTGTGAATATATGACCGGTGGCATTGCTGTTATCCTTGGTGAAGTAGGACGTAATTTCGGGGCTGGAATGAGTGGGGGTGTAGCCTATGTTTATGACACCAATAATACCTTCAAAAAACAGTGCAACACTGAAGGTTTAAATCTTGATCCAGTAACAGAAGCCGAAGATGTTCATATACTAAAAGGGTTAATAGAAAATCATTATAATGCAACCCTAAGCCCGTTAGCACAGCGTATCTTAGAAAAATGGGAAGTTGAGTTGCCAAAATTCATCAAAGTACTACCAGAAGAATACAAACAAGCTTTAATACGTTTAGAACAAGAAAATCTTATAACACTTTAAGAACATGGGAAAGATAACAGGATTTTTAGAATTTAAAAGAGAAGTTGAGCGGTATGACGATACCGAAAACAGAATTAAAAACTATAAAGAATTTACCATTCCCTTAGATGAGAAGACCCTTAAAAATCAAGGGGCCAGATGCATGGATTGCGGCATTCCGTTTTGTCATAGTGGTTGTCCCTTGGGAAATTTAATTCCCGATTTTAATGACAATGTATATAAAGGAAAATGGAAAGAAGCGGCTAAAATTTTGCACTCTACAAATAATTTTCCTGAATTTACAGGAAGATTATGTCCGGCACCATGTGAAGAAGCTTGTGTACTTGGCATTAATGAAGACCCCGTCACTATTGAAAACATTGAGAAAAATATCGTTGAAACCGCCTTTAAGGAAGGCTGGATTACTGCACAACCACCAGTAAACAGAACAGGCAAATCTGTTGCAGTAATAGGGTCAGGCCCGTCTGGTTTAGCTGCTGCGCAGCAGTTAAATAGAGCCGGCCATTTGGTGACCGTTTTTGAACGTGACGCTAAAATTGGCGGTTTATTGCGCTTTGGAATTCCAGATTTCAAACTTGAAAAACATATTATTGACCGAAGAATTGCTGTTCTAGAAGAAGAAGGTATTGTTTTTAAAACAAATGCGCATGTTGGAAAAAACATTAGTATTGAAACCTTAAAAGATGAATTTGATACCATAGTATTATGCGGTGGTGCAACTATTAGACGTGGCATTCCCATTAAGGGCGCACATTTAAAAGGTGTTCATCAAGCCATGGACTTTTTAAAACAAAACAATCAACGTGTTGATGGAATTTCAAATTTTGATGAAATTCTTACAGCCAAAGACAAACACGTCATCGTTATTGGTGGCGGAGATACAGGTTCAGATTGCATTGGCACCTCAAACCGTCATGGTGCTAAATCGGTCGCTAATTTTGAAATATTAAGTAAGCCAACTACAGGAAGACCAGCCAATCAGCCTTGGCCATATTGGCCCATGCGCCTTCGCACGAGTTCTTCACATAAAGAAGGCGTTGAGCGCTTTTTTAGTATTTCAACCAAAGAATTTTTGGGTGATAAGGACGGTCATTTAATTGGCTTGATTACTACAGAAGTAGAATGGGTTTTTAAAGATGGAGAACGTCCACAACTTAAAGAAATTCCAAACACAGAAAAGCATTGGGATTGCGATTTGGTTTTATTAGCATTGGGGTTTACGGGTCCTGAAACTACTTTAGTTGACCAGCTTGGTTTAGAAACTGATTTTAGAACCAACATCAAAGCCTCAACTAAAAACTACATGACCAACGTTCCAGGTGTTTTTGTGGCAGGTGACATGCGTAGAGGACAATCACTTATTGTTTGGGCTATTTCTGAAGGAAGACAAGCAGCTCATCATGTCGATTCTTATTTAATGGGAAATTCCAATTTACCATTAAAAGATGAAAATGATTTACCTAGGGTTTAAATAATAAACTTAAACCATAAAAAAGGGCTGGATTAAAAATTAGACCGAACCCAAAAAATTAGACACTATTTGGGGGCAGTGCAGAAGAAGGCGCTTTTTAATTTTCACTCAAAATGTCGGTGCCTAAATAGGTGCTATCTTTATCGTCTCGTCTGAAAGTAAAATGTACTCACCACTATCGGTTTTTAATTTTCCCTGATCGTCGGTTTTATAAAACTGATAGATTTCCATGGCATAAGTTTTAGGGTTAAAATAAAAATACCAAACGTCGCTACCAACGGTTTTATCATAACTTACTTTAAGAACTAAATATGTTTTTCCTTTAAAAACCTTTTTTTCTACTTTGTTGTCAATAATTGTTCCTGGATCTTTTAGTTTCATTGGCAACCCATATAAATAAGAGTAATAATTTTTATATAGCTGGGCTCTATCACAATTTATATTGTATTGTTTTTGTTGGTCTTTGGTCAGGTTTTTTTCACCATTTAATGCATAAGTACATGTTTCTTTTATCAGGCGTTTCCATAGTAACTGAAAAACTATTTGAAAAGGTGCTCCAATTACTATCAGGATCATGATAGTTTATGGCTTTTTCAAGAAGGGTCTTGCCGTTTATGCTTTGACTAAATAACATAGCGTTGAATAATAATAAAACAACTAGGATTAAACTGTTTTTCATAAGGTTTTCATTGTAGTAATTCTATAAATATACAAAACAAAAAACCACCTTGTTAGAGGTGGCTTTTAGAATGTGCTAAATTTTATTCATCTTCTCCACGAGTTATAGTTGCGGGTTTAACCGAACTATCATGAGCATTATGATACTCTTCCAAAAGACTCATAGTTGCTTTTAATAAATCTTTTGTTTCTAATAAAAGGCTAAAATATAACGTGGTGTTTTTCGGACTTGACTCTTCTGTCCTTGTACGTTCTACCTGTTTATGAATTTTATCGCCAACTAATTTTAAAATCTCATCTTTTATTTCATCAGCTGCAACGTTTGTATGTGACAAAACTATTATTCTTTTATAATCAAAACTTTTTAACAACTGCTTCCAATACATTAAAAAGAAATTTAATGACTTATTTATCAGAATACAGAATGATAAATGATTCTATTAATATAAAAGATGCTTATATAATTA
>CAXBHA010000019.1:0-13584 GCA_963974955.1 uncultured Yeosuana sp.
CCTGCTATTACCGGGCCGGTATTAATACCTATACGAATATCGAAGTTAGTAATATCATCTTCTATGTTCTGCTTGGATTCTTCAATAAATTGAGCTATTTCAAAAGCAGCTAATATCATCTTAAAAGGATGGTCATTTGTTGGGAACGGCAAACCACCAGCACACATATAAGCATCACCGATAGTTTTAATTTTTTCCAATCCGTATTTTTCCATGATCTTGTCAAACTTGGAAAAATAGTAATCGACACTGTTTACTAATTCTTCTGGAGATAAATCTTTTGCAAAATGGGTAAATCCCATAAAAGCTTGGACCTTTCCATTTTGTTTTAACTCTAATGCCGTCTCTTCGGGAAGAATGTTATGTAACAATTTATCGGACCGATTCTTCGCTTCTTCAATTATCAGGTTCGTTTCTTTAATATAATTATAACGTCTATACAAGCCTATTGCTAAAAGAACAATTAAAACCATAGCAAATCCAGAGCCGTAAATAATATATTTCTGTTTTTTTTGCTTTAGATTTTGAATTTCAGACTCCTTTTCTAACAGCCCAATTTTATCTTCCTTTTTCTCCAAATCAAAATTAAATTGAAGTCCACGCATTTTATCATCCGTCTGTAAATTAAATAAGGAATCCTTTTGAGAAATGTACATCTCTTTATATGCATAAGCACTTTTAAAATCTTTATTTAAAGCATAAACTCTGGATAATCCTTGATAGATATCCCTTAGTTCATCATTTGCTTTAATTTCTTTTCCAAGTATTTCAGCTTCCTTAAATGCATCAATGGATTTTTTGAAATTATTCTGCATATTTACTTCACCTATACCTATCAAGGCTTGTACAACCTCAAGTTGCTGGTTATTTGATTTGGCTATTTGATACGCTTCATTAAGGAATTCATTTGCTTTTTTATGATTATTTTTCTTTAATAGCACTTTAGCTATTTTAATGAGGTTATCGGCTCTTAGCGTTATAATTTGATTAGCCGTTAATGCCTCATTATAATATTTTAAGGCATCGTCATAAAGACCTTTTTCAAAATAGATTTCTCCAACCCCCAACAGGTATCCTAAGTTGATTTGAGCATTATTTAATTTGTCACGATAATTCTTGATTTGATTATAATATTCTAAAGCCTTGTCAAAATTGTTCATTTCAGCATAAAGCCCACCAATATTTAGCAATGTTTGTACAGTATTGTAATCGTCCTGAATTTTTTCTGAAATACTTAAGGACCGTAAGTAGTAATCTAAAGCTTTAACATTACTCCCTTGACTGTAGTAAATCGCTCCTAAATTATTAACCAAAGTAGCGATCCCAATAGTATCATGAATAGTTTCAAATATTTTTAAGGACTTTGTCCATGAATTCAATACTTCGAGATAATCCCCTTGGTTATATTGTACAAGACCAATGTTTTTTAAAGAATATGCAACTCCTTTTTGATACTTTAATTCGTTGGCTAATTCATAAGCTTTTCTAGCATATACAAAAGAATATGAAATATCATTTTTGATAATCTCTTTGCTTAAGTGATTTAAGGCGACTACCATGGAGGTATCTTTAACACCCGTTGCTACAATTCTTTTTAAACTATCAATTTTACTGTTTTGAGAAAAACTTAAAGTTGAAATTATAAACGCTACCAATACTAAAGATACCTTACGGTGAATATTCATATAAACCAATTTACTCTTTTAAGATATTATAGGTACGAACTTCTGAATCACTTGCGATTCTTAAAATATAAATTCCTGTTAATAGATTGGACATATCTATTTGTTTGGTAGAAAACGGTTGAGAATAACCGCCAGCATTAATTATTACATGACCATACATATTTAAAACCAAAACAGACACATTATTTTCAACTACATTTTGTTTTACGTACAAGGTTGTAATAACAGGGTTTGGATAAATAGAATAGGCGCCATCCAGTTTCGCGTCGCATTTCCCGCTTCCACTTGTAGAGGAGGATGAAACCGAACTTTTATGAGTCCCATCAAAAGTTGTTAAACTCCACACTAATTGATTTCCATCAAATCTAATTTCAAATGTTCCACTACCAGGCATAAAAACCGTTGGTAATGTTCCTTGATATGCAGTCCCTATTAAATTATTATCGGCTCCTTCCATGGCATAAACAGGGAAATCGTTGTCATTCTCGTATCGATAAACAACCGTGTATTTTAAACCAACTGCTTTTTTATTATAACTAACACAATCAGCATAGATACGAATCTTTTTATTATCATCAGCAGGGTTAACAAACAAATGGGCCTCGTTGGAAACAATTGTGTAATTTTGTGTATTTGAAACTTTTACATAATATGATCCTGGAACATCTGTATTGTAATACTCGTAATTATTATCATCAATAAAATAATAAGGAATACCATTGGGAAACACCATAGTTTGATTTTCATTATAGGCAAATGAACCAAATACAAATGAAAAATCAACCCTATCGCCTTGGCTTACAATTATATCGGCAGGAGCAATAGTAACATTAAGTGTCGCTGGTGTAATGCTAAGTGTACCATGATTAACACCATAACTATTGATTGTATAATTTTGAGTTCCTTCAATTTCAATTGTATAATCCCCTTCTCCCAATTTGTCGTTTGATGAAAAATACACACCTTGTTTTTCAAAAGAGTAGTTGATTCCATTAGGGAATACTTCTGCTTCGGTTTCATTATATGCAAAACCTCCGAAGTTAGTTACTAAATTCGATACGTTAAACCTTCCATAAGGTGTTTCATAATCCTCAGTTTCAGGAAAAAGCTCTTTTGGATGAATTATCAATGAGCCATGATCCTGATCATAATTGATCATATAGTTTTCAGGTGCTGTCAACTGAATGGTATATGCCCCTAGTGCCTTAACCTGGCTCATGTTAAAAGTAGCATTATTTCCATCTGTAAACACATAAGGAATCGTATTTTCAAAAACAGATCCTATTGATTCATCATAAGCAAATCCTGAAATTTCTGTATTTATACTGTTATTAATATTGTCACCATACTCAATTTCTAAAGCAACTGTCTTGACGTTTAATACAGCTTCTGAAATTATTAATTTACCTCTATTTGGGTTATTTTCGACAATGTAATTATCAGTCTGGTTATCTTCAATAAAGATTTCATAAGTACCAATGCCCATTTTTGCCATGCCATTAATGGTATATTTTACAAGATCTCCATCTTTTATAAAATAATAAGGAATCTCACCATTCGCATCTTTTAAAACCTCTTCGTTTTCGGTCTCTGGGTATGCGAAATTTCCAAAATTAGGAACAACTACCGGTGTTTCTCCATACTTAATAGCTATAGAATCTGGATTAAACGAAAGCGTTTTAGCCTTAATTGTTAAGGTACCATAAGCATCATCCCATGTACTATTAACTAAGTAGTTCTTTGGATTTCTAATTTTAATCTCATAGTTTCCAAGTTCTTTAAGTTGGGATAATTCATATTCTACATTATCTTTAACAAAATAAAATGGTACGCCATCTGGAAAGACCGTTTCAATGGATTCTTGAAACTCGCCTTCAAAAGCCCAACCATCAAAAGTCGATTTTTCTAATAATCCAGACTCCGTTATTGGTTCACCATAAGCAACCGTATTGTTTTCTGTTTGAACGTTTAACCCCTTTGGATTAATAATAATACGACCCGTACCATAAGTGATATTAAAGTTTGCAGACATTGGATTTAAGAATGCTCCGGGATAGATATAATGTCTATCTTCATAAGAACTTGTAACATCTATCCCTGTTATCATATTTAATGCGTATATCTCAGAAATAGCCCTTTCATCATCTGTACCATCTTCTGGAGGAGCATCTTCAGCGTCAACAATTGAAAATACATTGGCATACTCTTTATAAGGTCTTTCAGGATCTTCTGAACTTACAAGTGCTCTAAATTTACTGACAAGTGCTCTAAATTTATTTGGCATCCCAGTATTAGGATCCGGTAAGCCTAATTCCACATTTCCTGAAAACAAATCTTCCGCACTTACAAGTGCCCTAAATTTACTGACAAGTGCTCTAAATTTACTGGTTTCTCCGTCGTCATAGTCTGCTTGTGCAGCAATATAATCAGTAAAATTATCCTGATCTAAATCTATAACATTCATCTCACTAACAAGTGCTCTAAATTTGTTTTGAATGATCCGTTCAGAGGCACTCCAACTTCCTCCATTTAAAAAGCTTAAATCATATTCACTTACCAATGCCCTAAACTTACTTACAAGTGCCCTAAACTTGTTGGGGATTCCATCTTTAAAATCAGTAGTATGCGTTTGATCTATTAAAAGTCTAAAACCGTCTTCGTTAGACATGTCTGTATTATTAAAAGCATAATTAAAAGTAACATCTATAGGATCTCCATAGGTATAAACAACATCAGAAGGTGCTATGGCCAAATCTTTTTTGGTAATTGTTAAATAACCAACTTTACCAATATCTGGATTAGAATCCACATATCCTGAAATAAAATTAACCTGATATTTATCCAATAGTTCTTGAGATAATGCCTCTTCAAATGATGGTGTTATTACATAATCAAAAACAATTGGATAACCACCTACGGCCAATTTAGCATCAGCTCCAGAACTCAATTTTACATTTGGAAACCCTAAAGTGGTCATAATTTCAGAAAATGGCTGTGAAGGATCTATTTCGTCTTCAGGTAAGCCTTGTACAGTATATGTTAAACTTATGTCTTGTCCGTATTCAAAAACAGCATTATTGGGCACAATATTAATTGCTATTTTCCCTTCGGGTAATATTTTAATTGGATCGGAAAAGCCGCCGTTACCTTGGGTTCCTGACTTTGGTTCAGTAAAAATTGTTAAATCAGGGTTTCCTGTAAATGCTGGAATTGTTGCTTTTATTTCTGTATTAGAAACTACCTGAATATTAGGAAGTTCCTTTCCTTCAAAAAATACTTTTGCTGGATAAGGATTAGCATCTTGTGCCGGAAAAAATTCACCTATAATAGAAACTGTGATTGGTTCTGCGCTTGGGATACCGTTTAAAATAGTCAACGATGTAATTTTAGCTGTTTGGGCAGCAATTCCTTTAAATGTATTTAAGGTGTTTATAAAATATCCGGTTGATCCATTCCAAGCAGAAAAACTAGCAGAGGCATTTTTAAATGCCGCAAGGACATCAGCGGATGAAAACGTTGAAGCACCAGAACCATCTGGATACCAATAAGGCAAGGCCGATTCCAACAAGGCCATTGCAGCTGCGGCATGAGGTGCAGCAGCAGATGTCCCATAAAAATTTAATTTATCGTCCTTGTCACAAGTTGCACAGGTTGCTAATTGTCCGATCGTTGTAGAAGCGGTATTACCTCCGTCGGGTGCATACATATCAATATCAAGAGTAGTTCCATCGGATAATGAGCCTCCATAACTGGAAAAAACTTCTGCAATTGGATTTGAAGCATTCCTATAATCTACCGCACCAACTGTAACAGATTCTGGTGTCATCGCATGTCCACTTACTGTGGGCACTCCATTTCCAAAATATTCTGGAAAGCTAAGCCCATTAGGTATGTTATTATCTCCTGTTGTTCTAAAAGCAATATATCTAAAAGGAACATTTGTTGGTCCGTTAGCACTTGTAATCATAATATTAGCATCACCAGTACCAGTAGATTTAAACACAATTATTTCGGTTGGATCGCCTAATGTGTTTACGCGATTATTACCAACAAGTAAACGACCAGAATCATCAACCACATAGATATCCAAATCGTTATTTGCACCAAGCTGGTTCTGTTGTGAAGCGGCATCTTCCTTCCATTGTAGTACTAGCAAATAGGTTCCCGGAACGACACTTATTTTTTGCAAATAATCTTGTGTTCCGTTTGAATTGGCCCCAAACACATGAGCTCTTGTAGTGCTTCCCGAAGGAATAAAGTTAGCAATAGGGCTGGTTTGTGACGACTTAAAAAGCGCTTGATAACCTTTGTTAGCAATATTGCCTGCCGATGTAAAATGAAATTTCCCAGGTTCACTCACAAAAGATTGTATCAATTCAGAGATACGACCCATTCCAAAAAACGGCTCTGTAATAAAGGTTATATCGTCAACAATAATATCACAAGGGGCTTGATTTGGTAAAGTACCGCCATCTTTAAGTGCCTGAAAGCCTACCTCAAATTGTCTAGGAGAAGCCGTTGCTGTATGAAAAGCCAAAGTTGCACCTGGAGCAACATCATGAATAATTTGCATCATTGCTCTCCCTTCATCGGAGGCTTTATTTGAATTATCCAATCGAAGATCGATATTTACAGGTAATTCCCCATTGGCTATATCCAAAGCAGCATATTCTGGTGCACCGAGAGCCATATCATAACTATCTGATAAAACACCCACTTTAATTCCTGTTCCATCAACTGGTTCAATATTACCATTACTTTTTATTACTCTAAAGGAATTACGAACCAAGTCTGATTGTTGCGCACCATCACCCTGTGTAATCACACCACCAGAATTGTTATATGCAGGATATACAGGTCTGGCAAAATTGATAATACTGCCATAATTATTTAAAGTACAGAGCTCTTGTGGTTTCATATAAACATCAATAGACCCTAAATTAGTATATGCTGAAATAGCTAGTAAAAAGTCTAAATCCTCAATGGTAAATGCCGCGCTTTTTAATAGCGCGATAACATCTTGCATTTTTGTGGCTTTAGGGACTATCTCGACAAGTACTTTACCAGAAACTATTTGAAAAATTAAATCTGAAGGTGTATTTCCTCCAACATTATCGCACAATGAAGACAATTCCTGTCCAATAATATCATATGATTTTCCATTATCTCCAATAACAGGAAAAATAAATCCATCATTTGCTGAACATTTTGCCGAATTTGCATTGGCATAAACCGTATGGGTATTTCCGTTACTAATAATGGTCCATTCCACATAATCATGCGGGCCAAATTCTTTGGTAAATACTTTATCAACAGACCCTGGCTTAAATTTATTTAATCCTTTTGATACTTTTTTTCCGTTATTTGTTTTAACAATACTTCCGGATTCGTCAATAATAACTTCCTTGTTTGTTGGATTAAAATAACTAAAGGTTGCTTGATAAAGACCGTTGGTTAAATCTTTAACACAATACAAAACGGGCTCAATATCTTTATTTTTTTGAGCATATGATTGCGTTGAAATAAAAATAAATAAGAAGCAAACTAAAAGAAAACGGAAATGAGCATAATTGTTTATCATATTGAGGGAATTATATAAAAAATGAATCCGATTCCTATAAAGCAAATAAATTTACTCTGTAACAATCAGTAAAAACAATACCAAAAAGAATTATGCAATGATTTAATCATAAGTCTTTTATTCGCTATTAAACAAAGACTTGAGGGAGATTTAGTATAAAAATAATATATTTTTCGACAAAAAAAAATAAATGTTCATTTAAAGTAAATAACACTAAATAATTAGAGTTCAATAATCTGTATCAGTACTAACACTGATCTGTGGGTTACGGACGGAATAATTTGTGACAATAATCTTTGGTGAGCAATTACTTCCAAATGAAAAAAAATATCTACATTATCCAAAAACATATAATTAAAATCTGCTGATTTTTAGATTAATATTCTGATTAATGAACATTAAGGTCTCAACAATTTTTTCAATCCAGTTTGATATGTTTGCGCATAATTCCGTTTTGTCTTTTCATCAAGGAATGACGCATTAATAAGTGCCAGCACTTTATCTTCACCAGAGGTTAAGCTTTTTATGCTTTGTATTATCTGCTTATCTTGAATACCAGCTAATACTCCTAATCTATAAAATTGGTCTTTTATTTTTCCTTTGGTTTCATTTGGAGGTAAAAGGCCATCGTTTAAAGCAAAATCTTTATCGTCAATATGAATTCTGCTATTTAATAAATCGTAAGCAGGACTCAATTTAAAATCTCCCAATGGGGCTTCAATTAAGGAGAAATTTTTAAAATGTGCATCACCATTAGACAGTAAACCCAAAAGAGATTAAACAAATAACCGCCATCGGTCTTTACAGAAACCTTAATCAATTTATTTAAACTCCCTTATTCCTATCTTTAACAGATGCGACAGAACCCATTTTAAAAAGTGTTCAAAAAATCATCTTTTAATTTTTTCCTGTTTATTTTTCCAGTATCATTTTTTGGAATGCTTTTAACAAAAACGATTTTAGATGGTATTTTAAATTTGGCTAGTTTGCCCTTGCAGAAATCCAATAATTCTTCTTCTGACAATTTAGACTTTTCAACAATAATGGCAACGCCACATTCACCCCACTTTTGATGAGGTATTCCAAAAACCACGGCCTCTTTTACAGAGGGATATTGGCGTAATACGCGTTCAACTTCTACAGGATACACATTTTCGCCGCCACTTATATACATATTCTTTTTTCTGTCGACAATATATAAAAAGCCTTCGTTATCAATTTTAGCGATATCCCCTGTTTTAAACCATTGTCCAATTTTTGACGACTGACTTGCTTCTTCTTTTTCCCAATAACCAGGTGTAACCATAGGGCCTGAAATAAGGAGTTCGCCTTTTTCATTTACTCCTACTTGCTTTCCTTTTTCATCGGCAACCTTTACATTTACATAAAAGTTTGGTCTTCCTATAGAGCCTTGTTTTCTTTCAGCATCATTTTGATGCAACGATGTAAGATTTGGTCCCACCTCGGTAAGTCCATAGCCTTGACGTATTGGAACCCGTTTTTTGTGGAATAATTGGATTAGATCCAAAGGCATGCTTTCTCCTCCCACAATAATATAATTTAAGCAGCTAATATCTGTCTTTGAAAATTCTGGCAGTTCTACCATCATTTTTAGCATGGTTGGTACAGCCATAAAGAGACTTAAATTTTCTTCAACAATACAGTTTAGAACTTTTAATGGGTCGAATTTTTTAAACAAAATTATAGTACCTCCATGATGGAGAACTGGTGTTAAAAGTACATTCCAACCTCCTGTATGGAATAAAGGCATGCAATTTAAAGTTACCGTGTCATTTGTTATTATTAGACTTAAAGCTGTGTTTGTACTATTCCAAAACAGCATTTTATGCGTGTAAATGGTGCCTTTAGGAAATCCCGTTGTTCCACTTGTATAAAGAATAAATATTATATCATTTTGATTTATGATTTCTGAAAACTCCGACGATGATTTTTCAAGAAAAATTTGCACATGTTCAATTGGTTCATAAGACGTTTTGTGCGTTAGTTTTGTAATGTCAAAGCTTGAGTTATGATGATAAACCACTTTGGGTTTAGAATCGTTAAGCATGTAATCGACTTCCTCGGGGGACAGTCTAAAGTTAATAGGAACCAGAATAAAACCTGCTTTTTGTGCTGCTGCAAAAAGGATAACTTGCTCTACGTTGTTTTCTGAAATAATACCTATACGGTCTCCTTTTTGTAATGCATACCTATCTTTTAGATACCATATTAATACATTTGCGGCATCATGAATAGCTTTGTAAGTGAGTTTTTTACCTGTAGAAGCATCACTGATTGCTACTTTTTTAGGGTTATAAGCTGCCCATTTTTTAAACCAGTCAAACGTATTTATCATGATTATATAAAGTTACAATATAAATGAATTAGCTGCAAAAGCCAATCCTCCTCCAGAGCCTATAAAGAAAAGTGTATCTCCTTCTTTTATTTTTTTGTTTTGCCATGCCTCATGAAATGCAATGGGAATACATGCCGAACCTGTATATCCGTATTCATGCATTATGGTATGAGCCTTGTTTTTGTTTACCCCTAAAATATTAAGGGTTTCCCAGATAGCATTGATGTTAATTTGAGTCATTAAAAACTGATCTACTTTGGTAATATCAATGTTCATTTTTGATGCAAGCGTATTGGCAAGCCCACTCCATATTTGGGGATTAAGCTCTGGAGGAAATTTTTTAACAAATTTTAGCTTGTAATCCTTGTTGGAAAGCACGGCATCGTTTAATGGGTATTTAGTTCCTCCTGCATAAATTCCCATCCATTCGGCATATTCTCCTTTAGAAATCAATTTACCTGCTTGATGTCCTTTGTTTTTTTCATTAGTAGGGGCAAGAATTACGGCTCCAGCACCGTCTGCAAACAATGTTACCGTTTTTTTATCTGTTTTATTGAGATATTTGCTCATTCCGTATGCTCCTATAACCAGGGCATTTTTTATACCTCCGCTACGAATAAAATGAGTCGCCGTTTCGGTAGCAGTTACAAAACCGGCGCATGCGGAATTTAAGTCGAATGTCCCTGCATTTATAGCTCCGATCCGATGCTGCAATACAGAAGCGGTAGATGGTGATATGTACTCGGGGGTATCTGTGGCTACAATCAATAAATCGACATCTGAAGCTTTCAGTCCAGCATTTTTTAATGCTTCATTTGCAGCTTGTTCACATAAATCAACCGTAGACTCATCTTCTTTACACCATCTTCTATTAAAAATCTGTACATTTTCTCTTAGCCATGTGTCAACATCTTCACCTAATAATTCGTTAAAATAAGAGTTGGGTATTATAGTCTCGGGGACATACATCCCCGAGGATATTATCTTGGCATTTGTCATGCTTGGTAATTTTTTGTTTCTGAATAAAATATTTTTTTAATCTAGATGAATTTTTGCTTCCAATAAATATAATCCACCTGTTGGAGGAGATGCTGTAAACTCTCTCATCTCTGTATTGAATAAATTGGTGGCTGCAAATGATAGGGTTAGGGTTTTGTTGACTTTGTAACCAAAGTTTAAATCGAAATTTGTAAACCCTCCTAATGGACCATAGTTATAGGAATCCCCACTTTGGGCATTTTCTACAATAGGAACACCACGATAGGTGTATCCTGGCAAGGTTTCTGAAGCGATTTGGAAACTAGAAAAATAATTGTATTCTTGTACCCATCTGGCAAATATCGATCCAAAGAAGCGATTATTGTTATAGTTAAGACCTAAACCGCCTTTGTTCTTTGGTGCGTTTACTAGGAAGTCTAAAAAGTCAACCTTTCCATCTTTATTAAAATCATTTTCGGTATTGTCTTCATCGAAAGAATAATCAAAATATGAATAATTGGCTGTCATGCTTACTTTAGGAGAGAAGCTATAGGTTAAACTAATGTCTGTGCCATAAGTGTTTACTTTTCCAAAATTGATATAGGTTGCTACCAATCCATTGTAGAATGCATAACCACTTTGCACCTCGGACATTGGAGTATCACCTCTTTGTGTAGCAACGCCTATAACGGTTACTGGGCTTAAGAAATTTTTGTTAATGTTGTAATAGGCATTTACATCTGCGTATAGGCTTTTGGCTAGAGTTCCACGATAGCCAACTTCAAAGGTATTTACTTTTTCAACATCTTGAGGAGCAATTTTGCTTCCATCGGTAAGGGTGAAACCTTCGGCATTACCTAATATTAGGCCAGAAAACAAGTTTCCATATAAATTAAGTATGGTTGGAGCAGCAATTCCCTGTCCGTAAGTAACCCTATAAGTTCCTGATTCGACTTTTTTCAACAATCCGAATTTTGGAATAATATTGGTTCCATATACTTCATGGTTGTCAACTCTGGCGGCGCCTAGCACTTCAAATCCACCTCCAAAATCATATATTAAATGCGCATATCCTCCTATTTGATTTAGATTAATATAATCATTTTCATCTTTATCTAGCAAATAAGTTCCATTACTGTTGGCTTTATCTAATTGCCATTGTATGCCTGCAACAAAATCAAACTTGCCAAACGTATTGCTGTATTGTGCTTCTGCATTCCATCTTTTAGAATCATCTTCAAATCGTGCAGCACTAGCATACGAAAACTCTCCAGCAGCTTCCTCTGGAGTCATTCCAGCGTCTATTCCTCTGTAATATTGCTTCGTTCTCTCATCAATAGAGTATGTGTTATCGGTTTTACTTGTGGTATAATAAGCTTGCGCAAAGAAATGTTTTGTTTTGTATTTAAATTGGAAAAAGCTAATTCTCCAATCAACAATTTGGTTTCTCCCGACGTTAGTAGGTGACAAATAAGTACTATTACTATGGCCGTAAGTAGCAATTAAATCTGTACCTTTTTTAGGTGAAAAATAAGCACTAGCTTCTGTTTTGAAAAATTCAACTTTATCGTCTAATTGAAATTCCTCGTAACCTTCTTTTACGCCGTCTGTTCCTGGGTTTCCATTGGCATCTTTTCTATCTATATATACAGAGTCTGAAAATTTAAACTCAGTTGCACGAGTGTATTCACCGGTTGCTTTTATAGCCCATTTTTCATTTATTTTTTTCGCAAATCGAATTCTACCAGAATAGAACTCTTTTCCATCACTATTAACACCTAAATTAGTTGCGATAGTTGTTCCTTGATATTTTCGAGGGTCTTTTGTAATTGTATTAATTAAACCATTGTGCGCGTTGGGCCCGTAAAGTGTTGCATTGGGGCCTAAAACTACTTCCATTTGTTCTATGTCTTCCTTAATTGTTGTTGTTAATGGGCCCATTGGCAATCCAGTAGCAATAAGAGAAGAAAATCTATCATCTACAACTTGAAGATTTTTTGAATTAAAGTTTGAATTGAATCCTCTTATGTTGAATGCTGGAGTTGCAATACCTGCGCGAAAAAAGTCGATACCTTTTTTTCTAGATAGCAGGTCTGCTGGATTTCCAGCATATTCTTCTATTTCCCTTGCACTTATCGATATGACCGTAGATGGGGAATCGGTTATTTTTTCAGCTTTTTTAGATCCTGAAACAATCATAACTTCTCCTAAAGAAACTCCAGGTTCTAATGAAACGTCTAATGTTATGCCTCCTTGAGTGACAGCAACCGACTGCGAACTGGTGGAATGACCTACATAAGATATTTCAAGAACATAGTTTCCAGCAGGTAATTCAAGTTTGTATTTACCATCAAAATCTGTGGTGGTTCCAATTCCGCTCCCAACAACATATATGCTGGCGCCAACAAGTGGTTCGCCTTCGTTGTCGGTAATTTTTCCTGTTACAAAACTTTCTTGGGCGCTTAAAGTAAAAATACCCAAAAATAAAAGCACTGTTGTGATAAAATTTTTCATAATGTTAAATGTGTTAATTAGTAGTTTATAATTAGTTTTTGTTTGTAATGCTGTTGATAATCATTCTGTTTATAGTATCACTTCCGTCCCATTGTATAAAGTGACCTGCTTTTTCAATCAAGTTGACAACAACTTTTGGATGTTCTTTTTTTAGCTGTTTTGTAAGGTCTGCAAGTATTAGGTTAGGATGTAATATTTTATTAGGAATGAGCAGGTCGTTGTCACCAAAAAATACTTGAATCGGAACATCTATGTCTGAAATTTTATCATAGATAGGTTCGTTGAGCATAGCATTTATACACTTAACAATAGTATTGCTGTATTGTTTATATTTAACAGAATCTTGTTTTATAAGGAGTCTGTCTTTAAGCATAAATTCAGCATCAATGGGTAGTTGGGCTCCATAGAAGTTCACATTAAAGTTTTGTTTAATCTGTTCATCTGTAAGATTAAGGTAAAGTTCGTCTGTT
>CAXBHA010000020.1:0-13008 GCA_963974955.1 uncultured Yeosuana sp.
CACAGAGAGAAACATAAATTAGCGCGTAATTATATTAGTTTTGGTGATATTGAAAGCGCTTGGAAAATATTACTGAGTTAAATTAAAGTACTAATACATATAAATAAAAAGTAATGGAAGTTCAAGGAAGAATTAAAATGGTAGGAGAAACTCAAACCTTTGGGAATAATGGGTTTAGAAAAAGAGAAATTGTAGTTACAACAGAAGAACAATACCCACAACATATTATGGTTGAGTTTGTTCAAGATAAGTGCGATTTACTAAATAATTATAAAGAAGGCCAACAAGTTAAGATTAGTATTAATTTACGTGGTAGAGAATGGGTTAATCCACAAGGAGAAACCAAATATTTTAACTCTATTCAAGGTTGGAGAATTGAAGCGCTGCAAGCTGCGAGTTCAGATGGTAGTTTGCCACCAGTTCCACCAATGGATGCTTTTGAACCAGCAGGGGATTTGGACGAAGACGATCACGACGATTTGCCTTTTTAGTTATTACTAATGTCACCCTAGCGCAGTCGAAGGGTCTTAATAAAAACAACCTCGAGGTTTATTTTAACCTCGAGGTTGTTTAATTTTACGTTATTGCTAAGGAAGAATGATTGAAGCAATCTATCTGTTCATTATTAGTTTCACTCTCTTAAAATACACTGTTTTAGAATATTGTTATAAATGAAATTTCTAACTAAAGATATATGGTTTCCAGATGTGGCTGAAGCCTCAGAAGAAGGCTTATTAGCGGTTGGTGGAGATTTATCGGTGAATAGATTATTGGAAGCTTATAGATTAGGCATATTTCCTTGGTTTAGTGATAATGAACCTATTTTATGGTGGTCACCAGACCCAAGGTTTGTGCTATTTCCGGAAAAGGTGAAAGTTTCAAAAAGCATGAAACAAATTCTTCGCAATTCAGATTACGTGGTAACAGTGAATAAAGATTTTAAATCGGTTATCAAAGAATGCGCTTTAATAAAACGCGATGGACAGCCAGGTACATGGATAACCAATCAAATGATAGACGCTTATATTCAATTACATAATTTAGGATACGCCACCTCCGTTGAGGTTTGGAGAGACCAAACCTTAGTTGCCGGACTTTATGGTGTAGATTTGAAAAATGGGGTGTTTTGTGGTGAGAGTATGTTTACCAAAGAAAGTAATGCGAGTAAAGCAGGTTTTATAACATTTGTTCAAAACACAAATTATAAACTTATCGATTGTCAAGTTTACACAAACCATTTAGAAAGTTTAGGAGCAGAAGATATTACGAGAGAGGAGTATTTAAAATATTTAAAGGAATAATAGTATGGAAAATTTTTGGGATACACGTTTTAAGCAAGAAGCGTATGTTTATGGCACATTACCTAATGCTTTTTTTAAAGAAACTATTGATGCCTATAAGCCAACAGGAAAATTGTTATTACCAGCTGAAGGAGAAGGACGAAATGCGGTATATGGAGCACAGCAAGGATTGGAAGTTTATGCTTTCGACACCAGTATTGAAGGTAAAAACAAGGCCATGAAATTAGCAGGACGCAATAATGTCACAATCAATTATCAAGTAGGAGCGTTTTTTGAACTCGAATTGATGAAAGATAAATTTGATGTAGCCGCACTTATTTTTGCCCATTTTGCAACAGATATTGCATCAGATTACCATAAAAAAGTCGCTGAATTATTAAAGCCAAATGGAATGATTATAATTGAAGGGTTTAGCAAAAATCATTTTGAGCTTCAAAAAATCAATCCAAACGCTGGTGGACCAAAAAATATTGACATGTTATTTTCTAAAGAAACTATAAAAAGAGATTTCCAAAATTTTGAAATGATTAAACTTGAGGAAACAGAAGTTGAACTTAAAGAAGGAGAATTTCATAATGGAAAGGCAAGAGTAATTCAATTTATAGGAAGGAAAAAACTTTAAAAGGTTGCATTTAATGTCATTTTTATTTCCAAAAACCTCTTTTTACATTTTAATTCTTTTTAGGCTTATTCTCCTTTCAATTATATAACAATTTATAAAAATTGTGTAATACAAAAAGCTGGATGTACTGCTAACTTTGTGTTTTAAATAGCATATTCATGCAGAGCAAAGTATTCGAATTAGCTAAACAAATAAAATATAGTAATTATGAATAAGTCAATTAAAATGATATTGGTAGTAGCTGGTACTGTGCTATTAGGTTATGGGCTATATACATTTGTTGCGCCAGAGGCCGTAGTGAGCATAGGTTCTTTAGATGTTATTAAAACTCAAGACAACAACAACTCTTTTATAGCCATTGGTTTAGGTTTAGTGTTGCTTTTTATCGGTCTTTTAGGAACAAATAGTAAATTAAAAATTTAAAATCATGAACACAACACAATTAAAAGGAAACTGGAAAGAAATAAAAGGAAAGTTAAAACAAAAATATGCCACATTAACCGATGATGATTTGTTGATGGCTGAAGGAAAAGAAGATGAAACCATGGGTAAACTTCAAGAAAAACTAGGAAAATCTAAAGAAGAGTTGCACAAGATAATTTCAGATTTATAAAAAATAGTCTGCCTGAACACTTATTTAAATTCATGTAATTAGTTTAGTTGGTTAGTAAATTTCTATGAAAGTTAGTAAGGCAGATTTTTTTTTTAAACAATCAACCACCAATGAAAACGACTACAAAAACCTCAAATTATCATTTAGCCTTAAGTTTGCTTTCAATTATTGCTATTGTATTCATTTTATATATATTAAAACCTCTAATCATGCCTGTGTTATATGCATTAATATTGGCAATCATGATATTTCCTGTTCAAAATTTTCTGGAAAAAAAATGGAAATGCAATCGCTTATTTGCTTCTTTATGCTCTATAACTATCATATTCTGTGTAACTGCCCTATTGTGTATCATAATCTATTCTCGACTCAATGCCTTAATTAATAATGGCGAAAACTATATTGCAAAATTAACAACGCTTTACTATAACTTTATAGAATTTACTTACGATACTTTTGGCATCAGTAGAAGAAGTTCATTATTTACAAAAGATTTAAGAGTTGAAAGCCTGTTAAAAGGGCGTTTTGATAAAATTGGTGAACTTATCTACCAGTCTGGATTTCTATTTAGCTATTTTATTTTAATCCCTATTTATCTGTTTTTCTTTTTATACTACAGGCGATTTTTTAGAGCCTTTTATTATAAATTATTCAGAGATAAGCCAAAAGCATTTTTAAACAGAATGATTAGGAAAGTCTATAACATTCAACAAAATTATTTGTTGGGACTTATAAAAGTTATCTTTATTGTAGGTACGCTTAACACTATTGGCCTTATAATTTTAGGTATTACAAACCCCATATTCTTTGGCTTTTTTGCCGCCTTTTTATTATTGATTCCTTACATAGGCATTATAATTGGTTCCCTAATTCCTGCCGTAATTGCTTTGGCTACCAAAGATAGTGCTTGGTATGCGTTTGGTGTTATTGCCATATTTGGCTTTGTACAATTTTTAGAAGGTAATTTTATTACACCAAAAAAAACAGGCTCTAAAGTGAGTATCAATGCTTTTATAGCCATATTATCGCTTATAGTTTTTTCAATGCTTTGGGGCATTGAAGGAATGATTGTAGCATTACCAATTACAGCTACCTTAAAAATTATTTTTGACAATACACCAGGCTATCATGCTTATGGCTTTTTAATAGGTGAACCCGTAGATGAACATTTGCACAGTAAAGCAAGAGCTAGACTAAGGGCTTGGAAGAAAATTAGAAAAGTTAACTAAACCACTATAGACTGGAAGTCCATAGGTTTGGTTGGCAGACTGAAAGTCCGCTTTGTGAAATGAGGAGTAAAACTAAAAATATAACATCACAAATTTGTGCTAATTTGTGTAATTCATGACTCAAAATTTTTAGAAGATAAAGCAAAATCCATTAAAGCACATAGTTTCAACTAAATTTGAAACCAGTGAATAAGGATTGATTAGTTAGAAATAAAGCAAAGCATTTCAATTAAATATTATACTTGTTTGTCGGTAAATAATCCTAAATTTACCGAACAAATTTTAGATATGACATTACATTTAAAGTTTTATTTTAATGAGGTATGCAGAAAAGTCTTAGATGAAAAGCTTTTAGAGCACAACATAAAGCACAAGATTATAGGATTTGGCGAAGTAGAACTTTTAGAAAAGTTATCTCCAGAAAAATTAAAGGCATTTTCTAATGCTTTAAATGATTGCCATATAGAGATTGTTGAAAATCAAAAAAGCATATTGGCCCAAAAAATCAAAGATGTTATTAAAGATATGGTTTTTAATGAAGATACCGTGGTAAACCTGAAAGCTTCTTCCCATTTAGCAGATACCATAGGTCACAGCTACGGATATCTTTCTAATTTATTTTCTGAAGTCACATATACGTCCATTGAAAATTTTATCATTCTTCAAAAAATAGAATACACCAAACAACTCATTATTAACGAAAATTTGAGTTTAACTGAGATTGCCTTTAAGCTCAATTATTCCAGCGTAGCACATTTAAGCACACAATTTAAAAACACTACAGGTATCACACCTTCTGCTTTTCAACGTATTATTACAAAAAGACGTGAGTTAAACCAAGAACAAACTACCTAACTGTTATGCAAGACGATTATATAAACATAATATTGGCAGATGATGACGAAGACGATCGTTTATTCTTTAAAGATGCCTTTGACGAATTGAAAATAACCACAAAGGTAAAAACCTTTAATGACGGTGTTTATTTAATGGATTATTTGAATGATAAAGAATCCGATTTACCAAACGTGTTGTTTTTGGATTTAAACATGCCACGAAAATCCGGTATTGAATGCTTGAAGGAAATAAAGAAAAACTCAAGATTTAAAGATGTGGCCATAGCCATTTATTCTACATCGGCATCCGAAGAAGATATAGAAAACACCTTTGTTATGGGGGCAAATGTCTACATTAAAAAACCCAACGATTTTAAAACCCTCAAAAAAGTATTATCAGAAGTTGTTACCATAAACTGGCAGTATCACACTAATGGATTAAATAAGGATAATTTCTTATTAAGACTATAAAATTATGCCTGGTAGAATATTAAAAAAATCCTGGTTCATAAAAAGCATTTTTTTTATATGCGCCTTTATCATACTCCTTATTGGCGGTTTCACTTATGTAAAAATTAGAGATTTATCACAATCGTCAGATATGTTAACCAAAACGTATAAGGTTAATGTAGCACTCGAACAAATATTCTCTTACTTGAAAGATGCAGAAACAGGGCAGCGTGGTTTTATCATTACAAATGAACCTTTATATCTTGAACCTTATACATCTGGAAGAGAAAACATTAACAACAGTTTTGCAGAATTAAAAGAGCTAACCAAAGACAGGCCAGAACTACAAAACAATCTAAAAGAGCTTAATGAGTTAATAGATTTGAGAATGGAAAGTTTTCAAAAAGCGTTTCGGTTCTCTTCTGTTGGTAATTACAATGACCCAAATTTTAAAGAGAATTTTCTTAATGGAAAGATTTTGATGGACTCCGTTCGCCTTAAAATTACCAAGATGATAGATTTTGAAAATGACCTATTGCAACATAGACAGGAAACTTATGAAAGCAATCTAAAAATCACACCCATGTTCTTGTACTTGGTATTGTTGTTTTCTTTAATGCTTATGTTTGTAGCTTACACTAAAATTATCTCAGATTTAAAAAAACTAAAAACTTCTAATGAGCAACTGGAGATTTTTAAAGAAACCGCAAACCAGTCTTCCATAATAGGAAAACATGGTAGCTGGATGTGGGACATAGACAATAACACCTTTTCTTTTTCTGATAGTTTATATAGATTATTAGATGAAGAACCTCAATCTTTTAAAGCCACAATAGAAAACTATAGTAAATTTATCCATCCTGAGGATTTAGAGAAATTTCAAAAGGAAATTAAAAAAATGACTGAAAATAAAGACCTTCCTTTTATTTCTTATAGAGTTCTTTTAAAAAACGGAGATATTCGATACTTTAAAGCGTATGGAAAGACTGTTATAAGTGCTGACAGAAAAAAACAAATGATAGGAACGGTTACTGATATATCGGACGAAATAGAAAATTATCGACTTATTGAAGAACGTAATTTAGAACTGGAACGAAACAATAAAGAATTATCTGCATTTAACTATGTAGCAAGTCATGATTTGCAAGAACCACTTAGAAAAATACAAACCTTTTTATCTAGGCTTGAAGACAAAGAAGCCAGTAAATTCTCTAAAACTGGATTAACATACATTGATCGTATAAAAAACGCATCCACACGTATGCGGTTGTTAATTGATGATTTGCTCCAATTTTCCAGAACAAACAGGGCAGATAAAATATTTGAAGTGTCTAATATCAATTTGCTTTTAGAAGGTGCCAAACAAGATTTAGCGGAAGTTATTTCAGAGGAAAATGCGATTATAAAAGCGGACACTTTTCCATCTATGAAAGTAATTCCTTTTCAAATACAACAGCTGTTTTCTAACCTTATCAGTAATTCTTTAAAATACAGACCAAAAGAAAGAAACCCTGAAATAAATATTACTTACAGCAATGTAAAAGCTTCTGTAGAAGCCGAAATAATAAAACCACTAACAAAACAATATCACAAAATCACCTTCACAGATAACGGTATTGGTTTTGATAATGAATATGCCCAAAAGATTTTTGTATTGTTCAATCGACTTCATAATAAAGATGAATACTCTGGTACAGGCATAGGCTTGTCTATCTGTAAAAAAATAGTAGAAAACCACCAAGGATTTATATTTGCACAAGGAACCCCTAACGTTGGCGCTATATTTACTGTATATCTACCGGTTTCTTAATTAATCGTTTACCAAAAAACCACATCCAACAACATTTTGAAATAATTATGACTATTTCTTAGTGCAATCTTTAAAACTTCCCAATTGTTAAACAATTAAGGGTTTGCCTCAATTTTTATTTTCTCTTTTCAAGATTTCTATTTTGGAAGTTGGAATGTTGTAACCTTAATCAAAAATATTGTAACACAAAACCAGGTTTCCTGCCCCATCTTTGTAGTGTGCTTATTTAATAGCACAAGCGTTAATTGAAAATGTGAATCTTATAAGTATTATAAAAAATAATGTAACACAAAAAAGACATGTAAATCAGAACTTTGTAATGCAGTAATGCAAGGATTAATAGAAAGAAAAATGAATTTTACAAATGTGTTAAAGTCAGGCTTATTAATAGGTTTTACGTCTCTATCGTTAATTTCCTGTAATTACATTTTTGAAAACAAAAAAGAGAAGATTGAAAAAACAAAAACAACAACAACTAGAATAAACACCAATAAAAAAGAAGCAAATTTATTAGTGGAAGCTTCAAAAAACAATATAGACATTCTAGAATTATGCGAAACAATTAAAGATTTTGAACCTCAAAATAACATTAAAAGTTTAGCTGAAAATTTAGAAAAAACGCACTTTGAAATTTTAAAAAATTATAATGATTTAGCGACAGAGAAGCTTATTTCAATACCAAATTACACCAATTTTAATAATGATATTGAAATGACAGCATTGGATAACGAAACGTTTACTGAAACCACTTTAAAACTCATTAAGAATAAGATTATAAACCAAATAAAACTCTTGGATACTTTATCAGAAACCACAAATGACGTAGAGTTTAAAGTTTTGGCACTTAAAGACAATTATATTTTAAAATATAATATTAATAAAATAGAAACCGCTTTAAATGAATTGAACAAATCCATTTAAAAAAGTTTAAAACATAAAATAAATATTATGAAATGCCCATTAACAATTTGCAAACTGACCGATATGATTAACTGGGCATTCCATCTGACCTATAAAAAACAAATAAATATAAACAGATGAAAAAGTCAATCATAGCACCCAGATTAACAGCGACAAACATGTTACATGCAAATTCAATAACCCCAAACCTTGATAACAAAGAAAACATCATTCTGGCGAAAGAAAGCCATACAGCACACGCTTATAAATGGAACATAGAAACAGAAATTGGCGCTTTTACAGGTACTTGTCTAAGTATAGACGAGGTAAATGATGAAATAGCCATGTTAACAAATAATGCTAAAGTTCTTAAAAAGAACATCATTCCAATGTCAATAATATTTGAGAATGAAGAAGATAAAATTTATTCATGGAATGTAATAACCAATACAGGTCAAGCATCTGGCATATCAACAAGTTTAGAAGAAGTACAAAGAGTAGTAAATTTATTTGGAACTACAGAGATGGTAAAATTCAATATGGCTGAACCTTTTACCACATAAAAATAATTATTAACCATTAAAACATAACATTATGAGAAGTTTATTATACATCATCGCAGTTATCCTTGTAATAGGTTGGGCATTAGGATTTTTTATTTACAGCGCAACGGGATTGATACACATTTTATTAGTATTGGCTGTAATAGCGATACTATTAAGATTGATAGGCGGTAAAGGCATTTAGTAACAATGAAGATTAAAAAAACAATTAATAACATTAAAAATTAAAAAAAGATGAAATCAAGTAACACATTATTGGGATTGGTAGCAGGTTTAGCCGTAGGAGCAACATTAGGAGTATTATTGGCTCCAGATAAAGGAGAAAAAACAAGAAAAAAAATAGTATCAAAAACCAAAGAAACCAAAGACAAACTAAAAGAGAGTTTTGATGATTTTTTAGATACCGTATCAGAAAAATACGGCTCCTTAAAACAAGAGGGAGAAGAATTGCTTAAAAAAGAGAAAGAAGAAATAAAAGAAAAAACGAAAAAAGCATAATTAAAATATGGAAACCACCGCAAAACATATTGAATTGTTTTATGATAAGGTTAAAGAATACACTGAAACCAGTATAGCATTATACAAACTTAATGCTATAGATAGAACAGCAGATATTGTATCATCTTTGGTATCAAGAATTATATTGGTTTTAGTGTTTTCTTTATTTACCCTGTTTGTTAACATTGCCATCAGTTTATTAATAGGCAATTTAATAGGGAGTTATTATCTGGGGTTTTTAATAGTCTCTGGTTTCTATTTAATTATTACCATTCTTATTTATGTTTTCAGTAACAAATTTATTAAAATGCCCATTACAAATCTTGTTATAGAGAAATTGTTAAAATCCAGAAGAAAAGAAAACATGAACCCAAGTTCGGACTAGATGAGAAATTATAAAAATCAGAACCAAATTCTAGAAGACAAAATTATCAATCTGGAAAATAAAAGACATGAGAATCTTAAGGCACTAAAAATTCAGTTTGATACTACCTATCAAGAATTAAGACCTTCAAGATTATTAATAAGAGCTTTAAATGATATTAAAGAAGAGCCTGAAGTTAAAGGCAATTTATTTGAATCCCTAATAAGTTTAACTGGAGGTTATTTGTCGAAAAAAATATTAGTAGGCAAGTCACATTCCGTGTTCAAAAATTTATTGGGATACGTAGTACAATACTTTACAACAAAAATAATTTCACAAAACATTAAACATTAAACATTATGAAAACAATAAAATTCACAATTACATTATGTGCATTAGGCTTACTATTCACATCATGTAAAGATGAAAAACTAGAATTGGCCAAACAAAACGTAGAAGAGTATACAAGCTACGTGGATTCTATATCTAATTTGGATCTTGCCGAAGCAAATGCTAATTGGACAAACATTGAAAGTGCTTATAACAGCCATAAATCAACAGCTATGGCAAATTTAAATGACCTTAAAGAAAATGAAGCCTTAAAAAATGATATAGACGACTCAACATTAAAATTTGAAGCATACAAAGTACAGTTGGCTGAAAAACAACATCAAGATATGCTCATTCAAAAAGACAACTTTAGAATCTCTCTTTTAGGAAAAAACTACGCAAATGACGATATGAAGTTTAAATGGATAAACAAAAACAATATACTAAGCGTATATCAAAATTTTGTAGATACAGTACAAGCCAATAAAGACAGTTATTCAAGAGAGGATTGGGATGAAATTAAATTATTGTATGAAGCCATTGATACCAGAAAAAACACGGTTGAGGATGAGGGGTTAACCAGTTCTGATAACAGAAAAATTGCCGCTTTAAAACTTAAGTTTGCACCTATGTACACTTTAAATAGAATGGGAGCAAAATCAGAAGAAAATGCCAATGCAAAAAAATAATATAAATCAATTATAGCTTAAACAAAAAGAACATGAAAAAAACAATAATAGCAACCGTAATTTTATTAGTAGTAGGTTTTACAATGAATGCCCAAGAAATTTCGAAAAATGCTTTAGGAATAAGGTTAGGAGGCAATAATGGCTTTGGAGGTGAAATATCCTATCAAGCACGATTGAGCAATAGTCATAGATTAGAATTGGATTTAGGGTGGAGAGATGGCAAAAACTATGATGGTTTTAAGATTGCCGGTTTACACCAGTGGGTTTGGAATATTGATAATGGTTTTAATTGGTATGCAGGACTGGGAGGTGGTTTAGGCTCTTATAGTTTTAATGACAATGGCAACATTAACAACGGAAATGATTATAATGACACTTTTGTATTTGCTGCAGGTGATATAGGTATTGAATACAATTTTGATATCCCATTGTTAATTTCATTGGACTTTAGGCCAGAAATAGGTTTTGGCAATGAACTTTATAACAATAATGACTTAGACTTTGATATTGCATTAGGTCTTAGATATCAGTTTTAAAAGATAAATATTGATAAAATTATAGATGCCGTTGTAAACAGTAATATCTATTGAATGTCCGTATTCATTCATAATACCATTTCTGTCATTCAGAATGGAGTGAAACGAAATGAAGAATCTATTGAAAACCAATGGGATTCCTCCTTTGTCGGAATGACAAAATCATTATATTTTCAGACTTATGACAAATTACGGACATTCAAATATCTATAAATAATATAACGCCCCGTAAAAAACAAACGTTTTTAGTGCGGGGCTTTTAATTAAATGTATCTGATTATGTAAGATTGTATGTCACATTAGGAACAATGGTCTTTTATTTTGATAAAAAAGGATAAAAAAATACTGGTAATTTTTTCTGTTTAAGTGCCTATAAATCATACTTCATTGTACCTAAAACACCCAACCTCATGGTCGTTTACCATGCCAGTGGCTTGCATATGGGCATACATAACGGTGCTGCCAACAAACTTAAAACCTCGTTTTTTTAAATCGTTGCTTAAGGCATCACTTAAAGGCGTTGTTGCTGGAGCCTCCTTGTAATTGATTAAGCTATTTTTTAATGGTTTACCATCAACAAAATTCCAAATGTATTTTGAAAAACTTCCAAATTCTTTTTGAATATCCATGAACATTTTAGCATTGGTAACTGTTGCATTGATTTTTAATTTATTTCTAATAATCCCGGCATCTTGCATAAGTGAATCCATTTTATCCTGTTGGTAATTTGCGATTTTTTTATAGTTGAAGTCATCAAAAGCATTTCTAAAGTTTTCCCGTTTCCGTAAAATGGTAATCCAGCTTAATCCTGCCTGAAAGGTTTCCAAAATTAAAAATTCAAATATTGTTTCATCGTCATAAACTGGGACGCCCCATTCAAGGTCGTGATAGGCTTCATACAAGGCATCACCTTTGCACCAACCACATCTGTATTTTTCCATTTTAATTGTGTAAGTTTTTGTATAAAAGTATGACAAATATCATCTAAAATAAACATCAAGATTGTAATTTTGTTTGGTTAAATGCTAAATCATGAATAGAATAATAACAGAGAGCCTTCAACATAGTATGTCCTATAAAGCTTATAGGGAATTAATGAAAAAGCTAGTCGCTGAAAAAGGAACTACAGGTCTTGAAAAAACAGAAGCATTAATTAATTATACCGTGCTTAACGATAGGCGGATGAATCGATGGGATAAAACCTTAAAACTATCTGAAGAATCTCAAACAAGATTAGCACATTTTCATGAAAATATTTCTTGGTTGGTCATTACAGAAAGTTGGTGTGGCGATGCCGCACATATTGTGCCTGTTTTGAATAAGCTAGCCGAAGCCATTAATATTGATTTTAGAGTAGTGTTAAGAGATGAAAACTTAGAGCTAATGGATACGTTTTTAACGAATGGAGCAAGAGCAGTCCCTAAATTGATTATGATTGATAATGTAACAGGTGATGTTATAAATACTTTTGGGCCAAGACCGAATGAAGCTACACAAATGGTTATTGATTATAAAGAAAAACATGGTGTTATAACTCCAGAATTTAAGGAAGATTTACAGCTTTGGTATAATAAAGATAAAGGAGAAAGTATAATAAAAGATATTTCTGAACTGCTTTGCCAATTAGAACCTAGTATTTGCCAACAAAATTAAAGGTAACAGAGCCCAATTGTGATCTTTTTCCTGGACTTGCGTTGAATTTTGCCTGTTTGGCATATTCTAAAGCACTTTCTACTAAGCAATCATTGGAAGAGGTTGAGGAAGAATTTACATAAGTATCAATCACATTTCCTTGGTCATCTACAGTAATATTAATAACAATTTTGCCACCATCTTCACATAAATAGATAGGAATTGGCAGGTATTCATCGGTTCTATCAACTAATGAATAGCTAATGGTACTCTTTCTATTATTGGATTTAACTTCGTTCTTTTTAGTGCTCTTATTCAAGAATGAATTAACTTTTGAAAACGATGAAACTTCTTCATGATTTAAATCTGAAATATCATTATTATCGCTTGATGATTGCTCAGACATGTCATTGTCTTGTTCAGATTGAGGTCTTTGATAATCTTCGGGAGGTGCAATGGGTTTATAGGCTTCGGCAAAAGGTTTAGCCTTATCAGTTTCATTAAAAGCTTTGTTGGTCTCAGCTTTGGCATTGTTTAAGCTTTCTAAAGCTTCAAGAACCTTAATTTCTTCCTCGGTAAGAGGTTTTTCCGGCTCCATTTCATAATAACTCTCAGTAGCTAATTTGTTTTGTTTC
>CAXBHA010000021.1:0-12860 GCA_963974955.1 uncultured Yeosuana sp.
AATGACAAAATCATTATGTTTTCAGACTTATGACAAATTACGGACATTCAATTAAAATAATTTTAAAAAATCTTTATATTGAGTTGTCCGTCTTTCTGGTTTTATCACAAACAATAAGACCGCAAGTTTGCATTGGATTTAGTTAAAGTTTACAAATCATAAACTCAATCCATAACGCAGTAATTCCAATAGGAATAGATTAAACTATTGAATTAACTTGAATACTGAAATTGGATAACGGAAAAAGGGGCAGAACTTCAACCCCTTTTTCGTTTTAAATATATTTTTGATTTTTTATTCAGGTATTAAAATAAAATTCCAATCAAATTGATTGTTCCCATCGGTAGAAATCAATGCCATGGAGTTTGCCTCTCGTTGAAAAATTCTATAAGAATGATCTCCACCAATATAATACCCAATAAACCCTAACCCGCTTAAAGTCAATGTTTCTACCCCACCTGGAGCAGTCAAAGTCCATTGTCCTGTATAACTAGCATAGGTATAGTTCAAAATATCAGCTCCGTCTTGTGTTCCGTCACCCGGTCCTCCAATTTCAGCAATAAGAACTTCTCGTCCAAAAACCTTTCCGTCTACCCCCGTGTCATGAGTAAACGTACCATCGATATTGAATGTATATCGATCATCATACATGCCCGATCCTGATTTATCCGGTACTCCCCCTGTTGGAAAATATTCGCCTAATGTTGTGGTTCCAACAGGACCTAAGCCAAAATAATTGGGGGCGTCTGTATTGATTCTCCATGTTCTAGAGCTGTCTGATGTAAGCATGGTCAATAAGTCTGCTGGTGGCTCATAAAGAGATAGCACATCTACCTCAATGGTTTTACTAGTTGAAACACCTCCTCTTCCAAAAGCTATCACAGTAACGGCATACGTATTTAAACCAATTACAGAAAACGAATAACTTTGTCTACCGGCAGGAGCAGAAGATGCCCCTCCCTTATAAACGAATTGGTACGAAACGGCATTGTCTGCCGTTGCGGTAAAATTAACTTCACCACTTCCATCTCCATTCGGGTTTGTGGCATCGGCCCCTACAATGTCAACTGTTACTTGGATGTTTGAGGGTGCTGTAAGATCTCCAACCGCATAGTCGTCTTCTTGACAGCTTGTCACTAATATGAGGCTTAAAAGCCCTGTTAAAAAATATTTGAATGTTTTCATGTGTTTGTTTTTTTCTAATTATGATAGTTAAAGTCATCTATATAAGCAATTACTTTATCAGTATTGTTCTCTGAATTAACTTGTAAAACAACTTTGTCTAAATCCGTTCTATCTATTGGATCAGGAGAACCACCATCTAAATTAATAAACGTGTCATTTACAAAATCAAACGTAAGTTCTTGCCATTGATCTAACACTATAGGTTTTACAATTTCTGTTTGTGTTTGCCAAGAATTTCCACCCAATTCAGTATTTTGAAGTTTCAAGGAAATTTGATTGGTTTGAGCCCCAGTAATGCTAGATGAAGGCACATAAATTTTTAATGTAAATTTACTTTTTGCCATTAAATCAAATTTTGGTGTAACCGTAAACTGAACATTTGCATATTGGCCACCATCATCATTATATTCTAAAACAGTTGCCGAACCATTATTGGCGTCTATATATGGATTTGCAAAAGCATTATCCATACCTGCAGCATCTCCAGCCCATGTTGTTATTGTACCAAAACCTTCAAAACCATCTCTAGCAAAAGGAGGAGTATCTGCTGGAGGTAATGTCCCGTATTTAAAATCATCAATATACGCTATCACATTATCGTAATTATTCTCTGAATTTACTTGGATGACTACTTTATCCAGATCCGTTCTATCAATGGGGGCCGGTGACCCACCATCTAAATTTATAAAGGGGTCAGACCCAAAATCAAAAGTAATGGTCTGCCAAGTATCCAATGTAATTGGTTTGATGATTTCTGTCTGTGTTTGCCAAGAATTTCCGCCCAAATCATTGTTCTGAAGTTTTAATGAAATTTGATTGGTCTGCGTTCCTGTTATACTTGAAGATGGCACATAAATTTTTAGTGTGAAGACACTTTTTCCGCCAGATAAATCAAATTTTGAATCTGCAACAAATTGAACATTGGCATATTGCTGACCTGAATCGTTATATTCTAAAACTGTTTTTGAAAAATTATTTGCGTCAACTTGTGGGTTTGCATATGCGGTATTTAATCCAGTTCCTCCATCTCCTTCCCATGTTGTAATATTACTGTTTCCATCAAAATCATCAAAGAGTAATGGCACATAACTTGAAGGCTCTTTCCAAAAATAAAGATTGTCTACAAAAATCGTACCTGCTCCCCAATCATCACCATTTGTTTGGGTGAATTTAAATTGCTTTAAATTATCCATTGGTAATCCTTGATCCGTAAAATCTGATAGTGGTATATCAAAACTATTCCACTCATTAGCAACCAAAGGTAAAGATATAAACCTTTCATCAGCTGGTTGAACGCCGTCTGGTAGTGGGAAAATATCAATTGAACCTACCTCTGCAGTCCAAACATCAATATGAATATATTCCATAGAACTAGCGTCAATAGCCGATGTGATTTCTAATCCTTGATAACTTAAATTTGTGTATTGAAGCATTTTGTCTCCTTCTAAATCAAATTCACCCCAAGTGCTTCCGAAATTACCTGTTTGTCCCCAATCAGGGAATAAATTTGTGTCAACATTTGTATACTTTCCAGAGTAAATGGAAATCACATCAGATTCTTGTCTAAATGGAGGTATTTTTGCCGAGGCTATGGGTTGCAAAATAGCAGTAACCTCAAATTCAACCGTATATTCTGTGGTTTCAATAGCACCACCCATAGCTACCACTCTAATGGTATACGTTCCGGCTTCTTGATAGGTATAATTTACAGTTTCTCCAATATTCCCAATAACGGGAGCATCAATACCTGTTTCTCCAAAATATACTTCATAAGACATTGCAAAATCTGCTGTTGCCGTTACATTTACCTGTTTTGTTTTTGCGGCATCATTTTCAATAGTGACCACCAAGTTTTCTGGCGCTTTGAAGGAGACCACCAAATCTTTTGATACTTCGCTTTTTAGACCGGTAATTCCAATCGCTTCTATAATCACAGCGTATGTCCCTTCAGCGTAAATATGGTCTACTTTCCCGCCTTGCTTTACGGTTGCTTTATCAGCCGTATCATCGCCAAAGGTAATGTTATAAGAAACTGCTCCATCACCATTAGGGGTAATAGATACCAATCCTGTATTATCTTGGGTCACTTGAAATAGTGCCGACACATTTGATGGTGCAGCAGCAGTTTTCAAAAAATCTAAGTTATCTGAATCATTCGTACATCCAAAAAGCACGAACAATATCAAACAATAGCTTAATAAATATTTTATTGTTTTCATCTATTTATATTTATTTGTTTTTTTGTCAGATGGAATGCCCTGTTAATCATATCGGTTGGTTTGCAAATCGTTAATGGGCATTTCATAGTTCTTTTTTTAATAATTTGGATTTTGTTCCCATCTATTGCCTGCCAATTGAATTTCAATTAACGGAACAGGGAACACTTCGTTTTTATTTGCAGTAAACCCGGGAATCTTGGTTCCTTGACCAGTTCTTACCAAATCGAAAAAACGGTGTCCTTCGCCAACAAGTTCAACACGGCGTTCATGGTAAATAGCGTTGGTTAAATTGGTCCCTGTAAAAGCAACATCATGTAGCATGTCTCCAAAAGCCCGTCTTCTTACCATATTCAAATAACCTAATGCTCTTGTATCACTTATGCTACCCCTATTCACTGCTTCTGCTGCCATTAACAATACATCGGCAAAACGAATCGCTCTATAATTGTTAGGATTTGTAAGATTGGCATCACCCGTGTTTAAATCGCCTTTACGTGCTATATATTTTCTATTAAAATATCCTGTATGTTCGTATCCAATGCCATAGGTTGCTCCAGTTTGTGCCGCCCACGCATTGATATCTAAAATGGCGGTGTTTTTTCTAACATCATCACCATCTTCAAATTCATCAACAACATCCTGGGTTGGCACATTAAAACTAAATCCGGAATCAAACTCTGGTCCTGTATAATTTCGAATGCCATTAAATCCTACCGCAACATTACCTTCACTGCATTGTAAACAGTCAAATCCAGCGCCTTCTTTATCGGTATACTGTATTTCGAAAACGGATTCGATGTTGTTTTCAGCGTCATTCTCAAAAATAGAAAATATTTTGAAGCCCTCAATTGTTCTAGTATCAGTTGCTAAATCATAAGGGCCATTATTAATAACATCTTCTAAAATGGTTGCTGCTTCAGGAAATTTATCTTGATACAAATACACTTTTCCCAATAGTGCTTGTGCAGCTCCTTTGGTGACCCTGCCTGTTTCTGGTTGTGTATATGGTAAATTTGCAGCGGCAAAAATCAAGTCTTCTTCAATCTGGGCATAAACTTGCTCTTTTGGGGTTCTATCATAGGAAAACTGATCTCCAAACTGAATACGTTTATCAACTGCCAAAGGCACGTCTCCAAACCATTTTACCAACTCAAAATAATAGTAAGCTCTTAAAAATTTTGCTTGCCCAATGACATTGTTCCTATTTGGAAAATCTGTTTTATCTTGAAACTCCAGTATAAAATTTGCTCTGTTAACGCCACCATACATCCAGTTCCAAATATCTCTTAAATTTGAATTATCTGGAGTGTGTATCATGTCGTCTATTTCTTGAAATCCTATGACATCTGTAGCGCTTTCACCACCACAAAGTGTATTATCTGATGCGATTTCACCAAGCATGACATTTACATATGTGGCTTGTAAAAGTTCGTAGGCACCAACTAATGCCTCTTGATATTCAGCTTCCGAATTAAAGAAATCATCAGAATTTTTATCTTTGGAATCCACATTTACAAAATCATCACTACAAGAAACTACTAATAATAGTACGATGAGTATAGTTTTTAGTTTTAAATTTTTCATAATCCTGAATTAAAATTTTACGTTAGCCCCTAAAAGAAATGTTTTAGGGTTGGGATAAAAGCCTTGATCTATTCCGCCTCCAATAGGGTCGCCAGATGATGCGGTTGGATCATACCCTCTGTATTTCGTTAAAGTAACTATGTTACTAGCCGATACGTACAGCCTTAATTGGCTAATTTTTGAGTTTTTGAATGCCTTATCAGAAAACGTATATCCTAATTGTACGTTTTGCAATCTTATAAATGAGCCATCTTCTACATAGAAGTCTGAAAACAAGGTATTAGAATTGGCTCCCGTTGTTACTCTGGGCGACGTATTACTAGTTCCTTCTCCGGTCCAACGGTCTAAGTAATAGATGCCTTTATTAGTTAAATTTTGATTGCGTTCATAATTACGTACAATTTCATTTCCAACCGTTGCAAAGGCATATGCTGCAAAATCAAAATTCTTATAGTCTAATGAAATATTGAGGCCCATAGTGGCATCTGGTATAGGATTTCCAATTTGAGTTTTGTCCTTATCATCAATAAGGCCATCGTTATTTAGGTCTACAAACACTAAATCTCCTGGTTGAACCCTATCATTAATCGTTGCACTTGCATCAATTTGATCTTGGTTTTGATAAACGCCATTTGTTTTAAAGCCTCTAAAATAGCCTAATGGAAAGCCTGCCTCCATACGTGATGGTGGGTCTTGGCCAACACCAAAACTACCTCCTGTAAGGAACCCTCCATCAGCACTTACTGAAATAACGTCGTTTTTAATGGCGGTAACATTATATTTCACGCTCAATTTTAAGTTATCTGTTAAGTTTTCGGTATATCCAATGGCAAATTCAAATCCTTTGTTTTCAACAATTCCAGCATTTATAACTGGAGGGCCAGACCCTGGTGCTTCACTTCCCAATAGTCCAGAAACCTGAGGAATAACCAATAAATCTTCAGTTCGCTTTTTAAAATAATCGGCTGTAATATCAATTTTATTATTTAAAAACCGTAAATCGATACCAATATCGAGCGTTTTTTGCTTTTCCCATCTAATCTCCGGGTTGGCTACGCCGCCAATTGCAGAACCAAATACTAATTGGTCGTTAAAAACATAGGTTCCTTTACCATTTAATAAAGACACATATCTGTAATCACCAATTCTATCATTCCCTAAAATACCATAGGACCCTCTAATCTTTAAAAAATTTATTACTTTGCTGTTGGCAATGAACGCTTCGTCTGAGGCAACCCATCCTATCGATCCAGAGGGGAAATAGCCGAATTTATTTTTAGGCCCAAATTTTGTAGATCCATCACGTCGAATTACTCCAGAAATTAAATATTTCCCTTTGTAATCATACTGCCCTCTTGCGAAATAAGATAACAACCTAGCGTCATATGTTGGGTTTCTACCTAAGGCTCTGTTTATATCTTCCACGCTAAAGGCTTTCTCTATGAATGCATTCTCAACTGTATTTCCTATAATATCATATGCTCTTGCTCCTGTAAATTCTCCTGTAGTTTTAAATACCTCGGTTTGTATAAGCACATTAATATTATGAACATCATTAATTTTATTACTGTATGTAAGAGATGCATCAAATGTATAGTCTCTGTAATAATCCAACCCTTCAAATACTTCACTCCTATCCTTATTAAAAACTTTTCCGCTACCATAATTTACAATTGGGCTGAAGATTTTACTTGATACTTCAGAATAGTTAAATTGGATACTGGCCAGAGCCGTAAAATGGTCTAAAAAATTATATGATAATCCGGCATTTCCACTAAGCCTAATGACCTTTTCCCTATTATATGTATCCGCGGTTTGAGCAATCGGGTTAATGACCTCGTTTCCTAAACCTTCTGCAATGGTATAATCTCCGTTTTCGTCCTTAACCGTAAATGTAGGCGCAATATTTAAGGCATTAAATAAAACAGAGCCTAAAGCGTTTTCGGTCAATCTCTTTTTATTAGTTCTCATTAATGTAACTCCCGAAATAAATTTGAAGTTTTCTAAAAAATCCAAACTATAACTCGCGTCGTTTGTAAAACGATTAAAATTCGATTTGCTTCCACCAACAATACCATCTTGAGTTATAAAAGACGAACTATAAGCGTAGGTCGATTTTTTTCCTCCTCCTCTAAATGTAATATTGTGATTGTAGATAGGTGCATTTTGAAACACTTTTGCCTGCCAATCTGTTCCCTTACCAAGTATTGATAGATCTGAATAGGGTGGCTCACTTCCACCTGCGGCATATGCTTCATTTACCAAGACAGCGTATTCAGTTGCATTTAATACCGGGATTTCCCTAGTGGTTTGTTGAAAGCCAGCATAGGTACTATACTCAATACTTAAAGGCATTTCTTTACGCCCTGTTTTGGTAGTAATCAAAACAACGCCATTTGCCGCTCTAACGCCATAAATACCAGCCGTTGCATCTTTAAGAATATTAATGGATTCGATGTCGTTAGGGTTTAAAACACTTAGGTCCTCAATAACATTCCCATCAACTAAAATCAATGGTCTATTATCTCCGTTGGTAGAAACACCTCTAATACTAATAGTGGTCCCTCCTCCTGGAGAACCAGATTGTGAAGTAATGTTTACCCCAGCAACCTGACCTTGTAGCGCTTGTTCAATTCGTGTTGGTTTAAGTGCTTCAATTGTTTTACTTGAAACAATACTTACCGCACCGGTAATTTCTTTTTTAGTTTGTGTTCCATATCCTATTACAACTACTTCGTCTAATTTAGCTATGTCTTCTTCTAAAGTTATAGTTAAATTAGTATTGTTGGCAACAACAATTTCGTAGGTTATATATCCAATATAACTAAAGGTTAGTGTTGCGCCCTTCTCAACGCCTGTAACTGTAAAATTACCATCAAAATCGGTAACGGCTCCTTTTGCGGTATTTTTTACGAGTATATTAACACCAGGTATAGGAATTCCTCCTGTATCCTGAACATTTCCACTTATATCAATAGTTTGTGCACTGGAGTACGCAAAAAAGAATAAGCATAGAATTTTTAAGAAAATTTGTCTCATTTGAAATTAGTTTTTTAGTTTATTAAAATTAATAATCAATTCGGACCTATACTCATTTTATACCTCAACAAAAAACATACAACATAATAATTTGAGGTTTTTTTTAACTAATCCTTAACAAATGTGTGGTTTTATTAAGTAATTCTTTATTATCTTATTAAACTCGATTTAGTAAAAACGTTAATTGTTGTGGTGTTGTATGGGTAAAAAAGAATATTGTAGCGTTGCTTACACTTCTAAAAGATAATCGGTAAGACTGACATCGTGCGATAATTCGAGCTTTTTACGAAGCCGGTACCGCTTTACTTCAACGCTCCTAGAGGAAATGTTAAGGAGTGGTGCAATCTCTTTTGAGGATAGATTTAATCTAAGATAGGCACATAACCTTAAATCGTTTGAGGTTAAAGAGGGATGTTCTGTTTTAATCTTTTTTAAGAAATTTTTATCGACATTATTAAATGCCTCTTCAAACAAATTCCAGTCATCTGTATTGTTAAGGTTCTTATCAATAATTTTGACAACCTGTTTAACATGGCTCAGACCCTCAGCCTTTTTGAGTTCTTTTTTAATCGTATTTAAAAATTCATTCTTTTTAATAAGGCTCATCGTTGAGATTCCCAATTCTCTGTTTTTGCTCTCAATATCATGTCGCAACTTGTCATTATTAAACTTCATAAGCTGGCTTTGATTTTCGAGCTCTTTTAATTCAAGCTCTTGCTCAGCGTTTAAAAGTAGTTTTTCTCTCTGCCTTTTATAATATTGTTTATAAATATTATGAATGATAAATGAAAACAGCCATAGCGCTATTATGTAAACTGTTATCATAGTATTTGAAAAAAACCAAGGTCTTTTTATCTCAAAACTATAAGACGCCATGTTGTCTGTAAAATTGTTACCAACCTTAGCCCGAACATTAAAAACATATTCCCCAAAGGGTAGATATTTAAATAGGGTGCTCGACTCGTTTGACCAATGACTCCATTGATTATCAATACCAACTAATTGATATTGATATTCAGTATCTAAATATTTATCAAACTCGGCAACGCTATAGTTAAATTCAATATTATTTTCCTCATTATTAAAAACGCCCGAAACCGAATAATCAATATTCATTGGTTCTGAATCCAGTTTATTGGTAACAACAGAATTAATTTTAATATGATAGGGGATATCGTGAATTTTATCTAAATCGACAACCAAATAACCAGAGGAAGTCCCTAATAAAAACCTTTGGTTGTCTAAATATTTTATGTTTTCGTAACCGGTAAGACCTCGTGGCAACCCCTCAGAATAAGAAATCCTAAAGACCTTAGGATCTTTACTAAATTTACCCGGAGCGACATAGGTGAGGTTTTTTGACGAAAACCCCCATAGCCTATTGGTTGTGTTATCAACAACAAGTTTTCCTGAAATATAATCTTCTCTTGAGAATAATTTACTTGAAAATGCATCTCTCGTAAATGCTGTTTTTTGCAAATCGTATTTGTAAACCCCTTCTTTAAATGCGTAATACACGTGCTGGTTATATTTTACAAGACTAGAATTCAATCCTTTATCAATAGTTGAGTCTTTTACAACAGATACCGCTGTTGTTAATTGCTGATCTACTTTAATTTTAAAAACCCCTTTATACTCATGGCTTACTAAAATATTCTGGTTATCGAGAAATTCGAAAAACTTACTTGATGTCCCAAAACCACTAATTTTATTTTTTAGTTTCCAGCTTTCATTCTCCTTTTCTAGAACATATAAACCATCATAATTCCCTTGAAGCAACTTATTGGGATTATTTTCCACTTGAATAATATTCCACGTTCCTTGAACATCGGAAATTAGATGAGCTTTGTCATTCTCTATTATAAAAGTTCCAGCATTATGGCCGCAAAATAATTTATTGTCATATTGCACCAAACACCATACCTGTCCTTGGGTGCCCTCAATAAATTTGAAGTTGTTCTTTGATTCTAAGGGTTTAACAAATAGTCCTTGATTGGTTCCTAAATACAAATTTCCATCAAAAATACTAGAAGCATAAACGGTTCCTATTTTACCATCGTTATTATTGTAAACCTGAAATGGTGATTTAATATTAATACAGTTGATCCCGTTATTTAGTCCAAGCCAAATATTGTTTTCAATGTCCTCAAAAACTGATTGCACTGTATTATTCCCTAAACCGTTATTCTGGTTTATTTGGTAATCAACTTCTCCATTTGGCAAAAGATGAATAATTCCATCCGAAATGGTTCCCAACATAAAACTATTATCTCTCAGTTTTATGCTACGATAGACACTTACACCCGACAATATAGTATTGGCCGGTATATCCCATTTTTGCAAAGAACCGCTGTCCAAAACAAAAAAGCCTTTGTCTTCAGTTTCAATTAATAGTTTACCATCTTGATCAAAGATATTAACTAATAAGTTCTCCTTAATCACTACATCATCAGTGACCAAAACGGCTTTCCCATTTTCAATTTTATAGATCCCATCTTTTTGTTTTTCAAAATAGATGGTTTCATTTACTTTAAATATTTTATAAATAGTTGTCTCAGAATTTATAATCGAATAGGTTCCATCTCGTTTGTTATATATATAAATCCTTTTTAAGGATTGGAATAAAATCCATTCGTCAATGGTAATTATGTTCCAAATTTCTTCATCTTCTAAAAATGAAATGTTAAGTGCTTGAGATAACGAAGTATAGGTTAAAGAACCTAGTTCATTGTTTCTCCAAAAACCAAATTCACTATAGCACCCCGTATAGATTAAATTATCAATAACACTTACAGATCGCATTATGGTCTCGTTTGGAGACGCATATAATTTCCAGATTGCTCCGTTAAATTCTAGCAGCCCCCGATTGTTGGCAACATAAATATATTTTTCCTTTGATTGTGAAATTCCCCAATTTTGATTCTCAGCTCCGTACATTTTAGGCGAGTAAATTTCAATTGGCGGTCGCTCCTGAGCATTTAAACAAAAAGAGATTGATAACAATAATATAACAAAATAAAAAAACCTATACATGACCAATTATTCGTTTTGTGCACAATGTTAAGTTGCTAAGATACTCTAAATCCTTTAAACACGACATTTACACAACAATATATTAATTGTTGTATGGTTAAAAACAAATGTGTTTTAAGCCAATACAATTTAATATTTACACAAATTATTATATAGTACTCTTTTTAAAGTAATTATTTAGTAACTGATAAATCCCAAAGTAATGGAAGTACAAAATATACAAAACCAGCAACAAGGAAAATAGAAATAAGGTTCATCCAAATTCCTCTCTTAACCATATCTTCTATTTTTAAATAGCCCGAACCAAAGACCACCGCATTTGGAGGTGTTGCAACTGGCAACATAAATGCACATGAAGCCGCCAAGGTGGCCCCAACGAGTAGAACGTATGGATGAATCCCAATAGTTGCCGCAAGCGATACCAATACGGGCAGCAACATAGCGGTTGTCGCTAAATTCGATGTGATTTCGGTTAAAAAGTTAACCAACGTGATTAAAATCAATAATAAAACCATAAGATGAACAGATTGCAATGAGGTCATTTGTAAGCCAATCCAAATAGCAAGACCACTCGATTCAAACCCTTGGGCCAAAGCCATGCCACCGCCAAAAAGAAGTAATATGCCCCAAGGTAATTTTACGGTGTCTGTCCATTCCAATAATTGTGTTTTACTGCTTTTAGATGGAATTAAAAACAAGGTGATTCCACTGATTATGGCTATAATCGTGTCATCTACTTGGGCGAAAAATCTATTTATCAAAACAGATCTAAACATCCAAGCTAAAGCTGTTAGAATGAAAACAATCAATATTATTTTTTCTTCATACGTAATGTTTCCTAATAATTTTAATTGCCTTTGTATTTCCTGTTTGCCTCCAGGAAACTTATGCTGTTTCAATTTAAATGCAATTCGTGTAAGATATAACCAACAGCATGATAATAAAAGGATACTAAGTGGAAACCCAAAAATAAACCATTGAGAAAACGATATTTCGGTATGGTATGTGTTTTTGATTACACCAGCCAACACTAAGTTTGGTGGTGTTCCTATTAGTGTTGCCAACCCACCTATAGAAGCGCTGTAAGCAATGGCTAGCATTAATGCCTTTCCAAACATTAAATTTTCGTTTTCAATAGTATCTGGGTTATCTTGTAATTGAGCCACTATGGCTATTCCAAGTGGTAAAATCATTACAGCTGTTGCTGTATTGGATATCCACATGGACAAAAAAGCAGTAGCCATCATAAATCCTAAGACAATATGAGACATCTTAGTTCCTATTATTTTGATAATGTTTAACGCAATTCGTTTGTGAAGATTCCATTTTTCAATGGCTAAGGCAAGAATAAAACCGCCAATAAAAAGAAAAATATATTTGTGCCCATAGTTGGCCGTTGTCTCGCTTATCGTCAATCCGCCAGATAAAGGGAACAGAATAATGGGCAATAAAGCGGTAACCGCAATGGGAAGTGCTTCCGTAATCCACCAAATAGCAATCCATAGCGCCGAAGCCATAACCGCATTTGCCGAATCATTCAACCCTTCGGGGTGGTACAACATTCGTATTAAGACAAACAATAATGGCCCTAATAACAATCCTAAACGACGTTTAGATAACTGCATCTTTAAACTATTTCAATAAAACAGTCTAATTTAGTTTAAAAAACATTCTTATTTAAAAATACATTGTTTTTTAAAGAGAAAACCATTGTTTGGTTATTTCCTTTTCTACCGAAGAATGACTAAGATGCATGAATTCATTTTTAATAGCATCATATTTATAATCTGCTTCCCAGTC
>CAXBHA010000022.1:0-12657 GCA_963974955.1 uncultured Yeosuana sp.
TGATGCAACACCCCGTTAGCTCTGAAAGTAAATAAGTTTCATATATAGAGGATTTGCTATAACGTTAAGTATAGTAGCCGTGCCGAAATTAAGCACTTCACGATTTGTCAGCACTGAAGATATTTTTATAAAAAAACTTCACCAGCACCACATAGGCCGGCATGGATACTATACAGTGTTGGCATCTGCCACTTTTATAAGATCGTTCATTAATTTTTTGAATAAATAAACCCTAATGATCCCATTTTCATTGTCTTGGTAAAATTTTCTGCCTCTATATATCCGTTTGTGGGGACATCTAAACTAATAGTATCTTGTTCCAATTTCCTGGCAATTTCTATCGAGTATTTATTCCCTATTTTTTTCTCTTTCGGAAAATCAAGTTTCGTTATTTGTCCTGTAAGTAGGTATTTTTTCTGTTGACCTAAATGAGAATTAATTAGTATAAGATACCCTTGAAAGGAAACAAGAGTAATTAGGGAAATAATAGCTATCAAAACGATTGTTCCTAATAAATTTTCCAAATGGGTATATCATTTCTATGACCAAAAGTTGCTTGATAACTGTAGTAAAGTGCAAATATTAATGTCGGTATGCCACACCATTTTATTGCTGCGGCCAAAGTCTGTTCACCGGTTATAAAATCAACTGAATACACTCCTGAAATACCTACTATCACAAATATCAAAAAAGGTAAAATTAATTTTAAATCTCTCTTCGTAATATTCATTATAACCCAATCTATATATCTTTTATTTGAAGTTTAAGTGGCCTTATGGTTGATGCCAACGTGAGCATACCCGCAGGCTGCCCGCTTAGGGCAGCTTGACGGGTATGCATTGTTCGCCGTTGCTTTCCTTTTTACTTCCTAAATTCAATCTGAATCAACTCTTCTTTTCCAAACCGCATTTAACCTCTCACCATGCTTTTTATATAATGAATTTGAAGTAGGAAAGGCATCATATAGAATACAATTATATTCAGCAAAATTGATGAACAAATTATCTAATTCAGGTTTATTCTTTAAGCTTTCAAGTTTAGTATCTATAGCTTTCAATTGTTTAGATTTCTTAACAAATGAATTATGGTATGTTAAAATATTGAATGCAAAAACAGTATTAACTAATAATGCTAAATACTGAGATACATTTAGGCTAAGCCCTAATTGGTTTCCTTTATATTCACTTAACACATACATACCTCCTATAATTGACCCAATTATGACTATAAACATCGTTACCATAATTCGTCTTACGGTCTTTCCATGTAATTCCATTAGTGAAGACGCCCAAAATGAATTCTCTTGAATGTGTTCTGACAAAATTTCAAATTTTTCTTCTCTATCGGAGTAATATTCAGTTTCCTTTTTGGGATTCTTATTGGCGTATTCAATTACGTTTTGCTCGATTTGTGAAATCAAATAAGCCTCTTCTGCTTTGTTATTAGCAGAAGGAAATACTTTTCTTATTAAGTCTAATTTTCTTATTCTTTCTCCAACATCGTATGAATACCTAAACTTATCTTGATAATTATTATCTAAAAGAATCGCAAAAACAGAGATGATAAACACTCCCCAAATTGCAGCATTGTTATCTGTCAAATTTGGTAAAAAAATTACTACCAGATTTATTAGAAAAATGATTCCTTTAATCCAAAACCCTCTTTTAAGGTAGCTATTTGCTATCTCGTACTGAGCATACATAAGAGAAGGTATATTTGGCATTTCGTTTTTAGTCATTAGAAATGGTTTCTTTGATTGTTAAGCAATTTTGTTTAAACATTTCATACTCGTTTTTAGTCATCGAAGTATTTATATCCCACTCAATTAATATTGAAGAAGTATAGACATTATAGATACTGCACTTGACATCAATTGAATCTTGATTTGAAATAAATAAAAGTATGGCTTCTTGGGTGCTGTTGAAATCTATTCGTTTTTCTTCAAGATAATAAAATATTAAACTCCTTATGCTTACCCACATGATTTGTGTAGCAGGAGAGTATAACTCTTGTTCATCAAGCAATGTAATCGCTCTTTGAAGTTCTTTTTGTCTATTCACGTATTTGCTATATTTCAATACCTTTTTTTTGAACACTTCTTATAAAAGCATTTGATTCAGAATTAAAGTCAAAATCATGAATTGGGAAAAATTGAAACATGAATTTGTAATTGCTAATATATTGAATAGCTAAACTTTCAGTTTGCTTTACAAATTCAAATTTATTAGTATCATCTTTAATCACAACAACAAAATCTAACTCTTTATTAGATGAAACTAATCTTTGAAATTTTCCGATTAAAATTAGTTTCTCAAACTTGATTATTTCTTGCAAGTCACTTTTAATTTTTCGTGTTAAATCCAAAGTATCTTCGATATTCATTTTTTTAGTTTAGTTGCGGCGAACGCTCAGTATAAGATGCCGTAGCTGACGATAGGAAGCTATGCATTCTTATATCTTGTTGGCGGTAGTTTTTATTTATTCGTTTTGATTTGCGTCATGAATTTCTTTGTTGTCATAGTAAATATGTTCAGGAGTTCTGTTTTCTATTGGTTTTATAAAACCGTATTTGAATCGAGATTCGAACTCTTCCACCGAAATGGATTTGAAATCCTCAATATCATCTTTATCTACTCCACCGAAAAGGCTGCCTGTAATATATCCATGCTCAATTTTATCTAGATTGACTCTGGTTGTTTTCGAATCAATGACAGTAATGGTCGCCACGGCTGTCACATCAAATCTACCCTTAGATATGTCAAAGTGCAAGTAAAAAAGGCTGTCCGATAGATTTTTCTCTAAAGTATCACTGTACGCATGTCCTGGCCGAATTAAATTGAAAAGGTCTGCCTTGCTTATTTGCAGCTCGTATTCCTCATTCACAGTTAAGTTCAAATCGACTTTTTCTCTCGGTAATGTTGTTGCCCAAATTGCAAACAGAGTAAGAATTCCTATCGGTATTTTCAAATACCTGCTAATTTTTTGCTCTGTTGAAATCTGCCTTTGAAAGTAACCAAATGACAGTGGAAGAATGAATAAAGCGAATAAGTCAGTGTAGTCAACTACTCGGTTAAATCCAATTCCAATCTTCTGAGCCAAATTGATTACTTCTTGTGAAAATGGTGATTTCCAAAACACGAATAGAGCAGCTGTTCCGATATAGATTGTTTTAGTCCATTTAATTCGAAGACTTGATAAGAAATATGGAAAAAGGAAAAGCCCTGCTATGTCAGAGAGTTTACCTGTCAAAAAGTTCGAGAACTCATATTTCAGATAAAAGTCATTTAAAAGCAACAACCCCAAAGCCAAAATGAACAGTGGTCTTGATAATATGTCTGGTCTTGAGAGTCTCATTTTAATTACCGCCAACGGTTTGGCTATGCGTAGTGCGGGTTTAAAGAGCACTCCACTGTCCGCCTACCGATATTTTTGTTAATATTCATTCATTTTCAATTTAGCACCAAACCCGCATTACGTATAGCTGTTGTTGTGCGTTCGGCTTTCTTATTGTAATTGATATTTTTCTATCGCTTGTTTATATGTCGCTTCAACGCTATCCTGAAATCTTGTTTTGTTTGTTAAAAAGTCAGAGAACTTAGAATAAATGTTTTGATAAATGATATTATGAGCAGGATTTTGCAGTAATTCGTTTTTGTACTCGTCCATTTCAAATTCACCTGATGATGCGATTTTTAGCAAATCCAATAAGTGTTCTTTGTTTATCTGGTCTAGGTCAGTCCAAATATCTTGGCTGGTATCTAAACGATAATAGCCTTTGTTATTTTCAATCTTTAAGTATTTCATAAGTTTGATTCTTTCGTTCAGTATAGGCATCTTCACCTGCTTCCAAGCAGTTCAGTATTGCTTCGTAATTCTTAATTTTAGTACCGTCAGAACAAACTAGTTCTTTGTCAGATGGGTATCCACTGAAAATTCGGTAGATAAACTCTTTATCTTCAATGCTTTTATGTGTTATAGCAACAAAATTTGGCTTAATAGACGCACCCACAGTACTATTATGAGTTACAACCACAACTGGCATAAGCTGGGACATGTCCTTTATTAATGAGTTTATTTCTTTCCGGAGAAATAAATTATCAAATGATGATTCTGGTTCGTCAATTAGAAGAATGTCATATTTAGTCGCGTCTTTTATTTCGTGTATTAAATTGAATTCTGAACGTTCGCCACCTGATACTTTGAACCCGTCTTTATTAAGAGTAACTGATTCTATTTTCACAAAGAACTTGTACAAGTTTGCATCTTCTACACCTGTTTCTCTAAGTTTTTGTACGTACGAAAAAGGCTCACTATACTTGGTTAAAGCAGTACTATATATTTTTTTGTCTCGTCCAATTTTTTGTAATTCATAAGCACTTTCAATGGGTTTGGCAGTCGTTATTATTGAGAATTTACCTAATTCTACCTTATTAATAATTCTTGATTTTTTCAATTCAGTGACTACTTGATTGAATTTCTCAACTTTCATTTCATCAGTTGCGATTTGATAAAAATCCACATTCTCGATAAATGTGCTTGTAGTTTTTACTCTCAATTCACGTTGAATATCCCTGATAATAGTATTCAACCATTTCTTTTGTTCACTTTCATTCTTTGAAATTATTGCTTTTTGAATTAGTTCTTTCAGTAGTCCTTTCAGATTAGCCTGTGAGATGTATTTTGTTATAATATCTTGGTATTCGTTGTTTTCAATGAGAGCTGTGACTGATTCAACTAATTTATCAAGGTTTTTAAAGTCATTTAGTGAGAATAATTCTTCACTAAATAGAGTGCATTTAGAATATAAATCCTTCTTCTCACTTTCAGAGGCAAATTTCTTAAGGGATTCTAGGTAACTTTCTATACTTAGAAGATTTTGTTTTAGGTCAACTTGAACAACATCTTCGACAACTGATTTGAATTCAGATAAATAGCTGTTGTTAATTATACTTAGTCTGGTATCGTTTGTCCTATTGAAAGTTTCTTCATCATTTTGAAGTAATGAGAATTGCTTTATGTATTTCGCATTTCCCGATGACGCTGCTATTTTATCAAGAGTAACTGTTTTGCCTGATGAACGACCACCCAAAATGATATTCAATCCTGTTGATAATATTAGACCTTCGTCAGTAGCCTGAAAGAAATCATTGCCACTTTCCTTCGTCAGTGAAACTTTTGATTTATCAGTTAAACATGATTTTATACCCGCTAATGAGATTTCTTTTAAGTCTATAAAGGTATGCCTTGTGGGAAAGTCCTTTAAGTTGCTCTTAAAACGCATATCACTAAACAGAACAGGCGTTAATGCGTCCTGTCCTTTCATCATTCTTATAAATTTGGGTATGCTTGCCACTTCACCTGATGTAATATATGGTTGTAAGTCGGCTATTGTTTGCTTCTTTATTTCGGGACTTTTATCGTAATGTGGGATTAGAATATATTTATTTAGATCATTGAAAATTCTTTTGAATTCTTCAATCGTAAGAGTGTCAGTATTTGTTTTTATTAATGCCGAAACTTGTTTACACTTCTCATCAAAATTTGACACTTCAAAATCATCGATATCTGTTATAACCAAAAGGTGACCACCTTCTAAATCAACTTCAATTCCGGGGAATACTGGTATTGCAAGAGTGTTCTTTATTTGTAAATATTGGCCTAAATCAAAAACATTGTGGTTAGTAATTGCTAAAGCATCTATTTTCAGTTTGTCTACATATTCTTTAACCTTTGAAAGGTCAAAGTCAAAAGGATAGTCACTTATTGTCGAAACTGTATGTGTATGAAGGTCTATCTTTTTCATTTAATGTTTTTCAGTTACGGATTTTTTAGCTGACGCACAACGGCCTGTGTATGGTGCGTATCCCGCAGGGTATGCACTATACACCTTGTTGTGCTTTCGTGCTTTTATTCAACTTCTCTTTCAAGGTTTACTATCATTGGTAAGTTAGATCTAATTGCTTTTCCTGTCACAATTGCGTGATATCGTTTCAAATTGGGTAATGCTTGCACTAAATCTTTGCCTATATAATTGCCTAAAAAAGTAAAACTGGTTTCGTCAAAAGCTTGGAAGCAAATAATTGAATTACATTGAGTAAGTACTGTCTTTGATACATTAGCTGTTCTTTGAGCAATAACAATTAAACCAACTCCATACTTCCTTCCTTGTAATGCAATTTGAGACATCTTATTTACTAGTGCCTTAGAGCTACCATAATCTCCTAAATCCCCTAAAAAGTTTGTCTCAGGAACTATGGTGTGTGCTTCTTCTAATACCAAACAGACCCGACTTCCTTTATTTGCTTTTGCGTAATTAAAAACGCTCTCAATAAAAAATTGAGTAAACTCTAAAATGAACGAAGTATTCGATAATGCAGGCAGTTCAAATAATCCAAGGTTTTCATCTCCTGCAATAAAATCTTTTACATAATCATCAAGTTGACCTTGAATCTTTTTCTTTAATTCAAGTTCTTCCGCTGGTCTACGATTTAAAGCCTTTTCGTGCTTTTCAGCAAATGTCTCTTCGAGAGAATTTAATCCTTCAACTTTTATTAATTCAATTGGGTTTAGCCCTTCTAAGTCAGTCTTGTATTCACCTGTAAAATCAATACAAATTACATTTGTATCTGTTTTTAATGATTTAATTATTTCTCTTGCTAGGAATGACTTTCCAGAGCCTGTAACTCCCAATAACGCTAAATGATGGCTAACAGCTTCATTTAAATTGATGATTGAAGGTAGCTTTGTGTTTGGAATAGTACCTAGTTGAAATTCAGGGTATTCGAACTCTTGAATCTCTGTATTACTTGTGTCGGCTTTAAAAATAGGAGTGTTAATGGATGGAACCCAACCGAATTTTTGAAAAGAAAGAAGGTCATTTTGCCATTCTCCTAGTTGAATCGCTTCTCCTTCAATAAATCCTGTTTCATTCTTACTTTCTAATTTTTCAAGTTCTGTTGTTCCTCCGATTACTTGGTAAAATAGCCTACGACTTCCTACTTTAAGTTCTAATAAATCTCCCTCCTGAATGTCATCGGTTTGTTTTGAATACTCAAATTTTATGGAACCAATGGATGATTTTTCAATGACCACCCCAACGAAATCTTTAATTTTAAGGGAATTTGAGAGGTCTTCTATTTCATTAGGTTCAACGACTTTACATACTACATTTCGTTTTAAGTTTGATAAACCACTCTTGATAGTCCCTAATTGTAATACTTTAATCCATTTTTCTTGATTTAGGAGGTATGTATCGAACACAATACCTGCAATTGCATAAGTATCTGAATCTTGCATTGAATACTTAAATGTTACTATATCAAATCGTTTTATGCTCTTACTTCTATCTTCAAAAAGCTTTACTAGAAATATTTTTTTCGATTGAACTCCAAAGATTTCCCCAATTGCATTTAGTTGGACTTTATTTTTTTCTCTAGTAAACGAATTATGAAGCGACTTTGAGTCAATAATTAAAACTAAACCCCATAGTACTACCATCGAAAAAAGATAACTGTCGCTGACTTCTTTTACTATTTCTGCTTTGTAAAGAATGAGAACAGAGATAAAAACAAAAGAGTAAATAACTTTTCCCCGGCCGACAAAAACTGCAATATTCTTAATGCTATTTGATAATTTGTTTCTAGATGATTCAGGACTTTCATTATTTGCTGTAAGTGCAATAGCGATGATCGATAGAGCGATTAAAGCACCAATTAACGCTATTGTAAAATACCAAAGAGTGTCGTTAGTAAATGATTCCTTTATTGAAACATAAACTAGTAATAAAGGGATTGAATTCGTAATTACATTTTTTGGAGATGAGTAGTAAGGTTCGATAAAAAGGATTGAAAAAAACAACATGAAAAGTCCTGAGTAGAACCAAATATTTTTGGTTGAAGTGTCAGGCAAAATTGAGTCCGTAAGCAGGTAATGGATTCCTATGAAAAACGCAATGCTGACTAAAAGAAGAATGAATCTATTCGTTATATAGAACTTTAATTTGTCCATGTAGTTTTAGTCTTTTGATTCATAATTCTTTCGATTTATCCTATTTTGAAGTCTTGACGACTCTTTTTTCCGCATGAAGCACAACGGTCTTGTATAAGAATAGTAGCGGATTATAATGCACTAACTTTTCGGTTAAACATAGACCTTATTTATATTTACTTACTTTCGGTTTAGTACTAAAACCGCTATTATTTTTATACGTTGTTGGCAGCTGGTGTTTCTTGTTTGTCGTTTCGTTTTTCATTTTGTTAATACATTTTTTTCATTACAGAATACTTTCTCGTAATAAATAACCATGTATAGAACCTCGTTCAATCATAAAATCAAGTATTGGGATTATTTTGTTTTTCAATTTTATTTCTTCTTTTATTTTTTGTCTGTTGATGAAAACAAACTTTCTTAAAAACTTTTCCAAGTAATATTGAGTGTTTGATTCTAAATCGTCAAGATTTAATGATTTATTGTTTGACACAATTGTATAAACCCAATCAATACCTTCGTCTTTAAAGTTTGACCCAATTGAATTTAAAACTTTGACAACAGAATACAATACAGCGGGAATGTTCCCAATTTCTTTTGAAGTGTTTGTATAAAGTGATAAATTTTCCTTTTTTAAGCTACGCCACTCTTCAATTCCTTCACGCCACCAACGCCATGCGAGCAAGTAATTTATTATAATTTCTTTTAAATGATAGCCACGTGGATTTGAACATAATTCTTTTATTTTCGGATATAGGTTGTTCCAAATATGCCAAAATTGTTCATGCTTGTTTATGTAATCTTCTGCACTTACTAATTCTGAAATAAATGAAGCTGTTTCTTCTGTTGCAGAAAGCGAATCAACAAATGGTTTAAGATATTTGTCAATTTCGCTTTTTTCCCTTTCTAAAATGAAATATGCAAACCTCTTAAAAATATGTAATCGTAAAGAATAAATGTTGGAATCATCTCCCGAATTTTCTTTGTAACTTCTTCTATCATTAAGCAACTGTGGTGCCAAAAAGGGCAAAGATTTAGAATAGATATCTAAGTGATTTCTATCTTTTGTGTTGGAAGGAATTAATTGAAGAACTATTTCCAAACCATGAATGTCAAGTGAAGAAATATCATTTATATCAAATAAGTTATTCTCAAAAATAAAATCAGAATTTGTCTTTTCTAATTCTTCTATAATCGAGCTTTTAGAAATTCGACCCCAACCTTGCTTTTTCCTTATTTCCGCAATAATATTTTTGTAAATAGGTTGGAGTTTTATATATCCAAATAAAATTGATTGAGCAATTTTTGGATTTAGTTCCCACAATTTTGATTTGTGAATTGATTCAATGACGTAATCACATATTCTTTTATAGGCTCCGATAGACGTTTCATCCAAAAGAGCCAAAACCATAATTGAAATATAATCTTCTGTTTCTTCCCAATATTCATTTATTAGTACTGGAATTGCATGGACAGATGCTTCAACCCCGTCACTTATTTGGTAATCGTAATTATCGGCAAAAAGATTAGACAGAGAAGAATGAATAATTTCTTTGCAAAAAGCTTTATCTTCTTTTGATAGCTTATCTTTATGTTCAATTAATAATTTAGAACACGAAAACGCAGGTATAGAATAATCAAACATAGCTAGCCCATTCCGTCCCAATTTCAGTTCATCAACAAGTTGTTTTGTTTCAGATAGAGCTAAAAGAGGATTTTTATCATAGTCCTGATGTTTTGCTGTTTTTGTTTGATTATTATCACTTTTAAAGAAATCAGCCCATAATTTTAGTGATGTATATTTGAACATTTCTTGGTATTGATTATGTGCTTGCTCACTTTCGTTTCTATGTTCATCTGAAAGTTCTTTGGGACTAAATTCGATTAAAAGATTATTGTCGTCATGTTTCGATACTTTTGGTATTAAGTTCCGTCTATCCATTCTTGCCAACAATATTCCATATGCTTTATCTGTTGAAGCGTTGGATTTGTGTTGGTCAATTATTTTATACAATTTCTCAATGAATTCAGAATTTTGTTCTTCTGTAAATCCTTTTACACCGAAAAGCTGATAATTAAAAAACAATGATTCCAAATTTAAACTTCTATGTTTATCTTCACATGACTTTAGCCTTTCATCTGTGTATAAAATGTCCTTAATTTTATTCATTCCATATCCTATTCCAAATGTGGATTTGGCTTGAAACTCATTTGAGCATCTGATTGTATCTAAATGAAACAACTCAATTGTTTTAAACAATATTGAAGCTATTTCATGGAATTTATCAGGATTTGCAAGCACGACACTACAAACAATAGAAGTAAGAGAAGCTGATTTGGAATTAGTAAGAATTTTTAAAAGAATATGATGAACAATTTCTGATTTTAAAATTTGAGCAAATTCCAAAAGAACTTCTTCTAATGCCATGTGCATTGATTGCAATAAGTACGGTACTACAGGGCTTCCGTTTCCACGATACATACCCCAAATAGCCGAACTTAAATATTGGCTTACTTCTTTTCCATTTAAATGTAATGTAATTATTTCAACGTCCTTTTTCCCATAATCAGAATGGCTATAAGATCCAACGGCCCTATTTGTAAAATCAATGATGAAATCTATTGTTTCATGGAAAGCTATTTGTAATAGCCATTTTATTGGTGTCTGATTAGCACTGGCAGGAAAATAATTGAGTTTGTGTTTGTCCGTTAAACCATAACGGCTTTCCATTGAATCTCTTTCATATCCGAATCTGTCATGTTTTCTCGGTTGCTTTTGCCAAAATAAATCACACAATTGAATTACATGTGTTGGAAGTGTTTTTATTAATTCAATAGCTATATATGGCTTCTCTAGAATTTTTGAGCAAAGTCCTTGGTAGGGGTCTATGTGATTTGCCCATTTATTAGCAATAACTTTTTCAAACATTTCCTTTAGTTCTTCTCTTATTTCACTGGCTGAATTAAAAATTACTTTTAAAATGTTTTCTTCTGCACCATCTTGAATGAAGAAGTTATCTTCAGTTTCAGTCTTTTGAATTATACTTAAAGCCAACAACCCTGAGTACCGTGTAGTATTACCTACTTTGTTGAATTCGCACCAATCTGTTAAAACTGGTAGTATAAGTTTTAGATTATTGTCTAAAAAATCAGTTTTGTGCTTGTAAATAATAGCAATTACATCTTCCCAACCTTTGCCTTTAGGCTTTATAACTTCAATGTTTTGAACTGCTGAAATGTCTGTGCATGCGATTCTCAAAAGGAACAGAATACGTTTTAGTATTTTAAAATCATTTGCAATGATTTCCTTCTCGAAAAAATTAAAAAATGTCTCTGAATAATCCGACAATAATACAGAAACTAAAATTTCATCTTTCCAAAATTGTGTTACAACAACGTTGGTAAAAGCACTTTGAATAAAATTCTCTATTTCTTTACTGTTTTCAGATAAATGAGCAGATAACCACAATCTGAATGCTCTGCGAATGGGTAATGAATTTCCTAATTCGTCAAAAAAATCTTTTATGTTTGAATAATTTGAAAAACTACGTGAAACTATCTTGTCCAATGTCCATTCTTCATAAATGTCATGAGTAATGAAATATCCGTTATGTGTGTCGTCATATCCAAGTATTTCGTCTTGCTTTAATTGAAATAATGCTGTTTGTGGTAAACTGTTTGCATTGATATAAAATCTACCTGTTTCACATCTTTGTTTGGCAATGCTGACAATACACCTTTCTCTTTCAAGATGAAGGTTGTCTTTTTGAACAGTATTTTGTATTTTCTTTTTCCAAAGCAAATCAATAAATCCATTATAATTTCCTTGTTTGTCAATGTTTGAATATTGTTGAACATACTCCCTTAGATAAAACAAGTTTCTAAGACGTTCTACGAATTTTTGATTGTCGGGAAGTGAAAATTTGAATTCATCTGCGATTGATTTTAATTCATCAGCACCAATCAAAGAAATATTATTCACTTCAAATGGCAACTGATAATTTTCCTTGATGTGAAAAGTTAAATCATTAAGATAAGCGTAGCGTGTTGTAAATATAATATTCCAAGCATTCTCTTTTAACTTTTGTATTAATGTAGTGAGAATATCGTTGTTAGAAATCTCAGCGAGTTTTTCTGCGGAATCAATTACAAATATTTTAAGTGGTTCATCTTTGTAAGTATTGAGAAACTGTACAAATGTAAATTTGTGGTCAAAGTGAAATATGTCATTAATGTGATTTACATTAAGTTCATTTGCTTTAAAAACACAAATTGGTATTTTGTTAAAATAAGAATTATAATATTCCTTGAAAATTGCGGTTTTCCCACAACCGCCTTCACCTGAAATAATTATGTTTTTTTTCGATTGAGAAGTATTTGCTATTGCTTCAACAACAGAATTTCTGTCAATTTTAATTTGTTTGTCTCCGAATGATATTTCCGTTTGAATTGCTTGTAAAATATTCTCGTTGTGTTTAGAAATTTCATCAAGTAAATCTCCTTGGTTTGGTTCAAGGCTATAAAAAATGTCATTAATATATTTGTTGTCTGGTAAAGATAATTGTAATTCAAAATGACTTGGAACTCGCCATTGAATATTAACCCCTTCTGCCTTAGCAGCTTTCTCAATATCTAATTGATATTGCGGTTTTTTTTTTACTTTTAGTAGTG
>CAXBHA010000023.1:0-12526 GCA_963974955.1 uncultured Yeosuana sp.
AAATTATTATATTTTCAGACTTATGACAAATTACGGACATTCAATTTAATTATTTATAAAAATAAAAAGAGCATTTTTTAAATGCTCTTTTTTAATCCAGAAGGTTTAATTTGTTGGTGACTAACTCAAATAATTAAATAATAGTGGATTGTCCTAGATGAATATTTTTAAAGTTTAAGTTTGTTTCTTCAGGGTGATTAATAAAATCTTCTATAAAATCGCCTACTTTGCTTGTTGAAATAGTATCGTATTTCGTATTCAAATCGGGTGTGGTTATATGAAGTTTTAATGATTTGTGTATCGCTTTTCTTATTAAAGAAGCTTCTTCAAATAATGCGAAATGGTCTAGCAACATAGCTGCAGACAATATCGCCGCAATAGGATTGGCAATGCCTTTATCAGTTGCTTTAGAATAAGCACCATGAATCGGCTCAAACATAGCATATTTTGGCCCAATAGAAGCAGATGCCAATAAACCAACAGAACCAACAATAACACTTGCTTCTTCCGAAAGGATGTCACCAAACATGTTTTCGGTTAAAATAACATCAAATTCTTTAGGACTAACAACCAATTGTTTCGCTGCGTTATCTATGTATAAAAAATCTACAGTAACATCAGAATATTGTGGAGCGAGCTCCATGATTACTTTGCGCCACAGCCTTGAGCTTTCAAGTACATTGGCTTTATCGACCAAGGTTAATTTACGTTTTCTGGACTGGGCAGCTTTAAAGGCTAAATGTGCAATGCGTTCTATTTCAAAACGGGAATAACTACAACTATCCGAAGCATAATTGCCGTCATCACTTAATGTTTTATCACCAAAATAAATGCCACCGGTAAGTTCACGATAAATAACAAAATTCGAATCTTTAATATTTTTTTTCTTTAAGGTCGAATTATTTAAAAGATCTTCATAAGCAATCACAGGTCTGATATTAGCAAATAAATCGAGTGATTTACGCAATTCTAAAAGCCCTTGTTCTGGTCGTATTTTGGAAGTCGTATCAAAGTTATATTTTGAATCTCCAATGGAGCCAAATAAAATGGCATCGGCTTTTCTGCAAAGATCCAAAGTTTTAGTTGGTAATGGGTTTCCTTCTGTATCGATGGCACTCGAACCAACTAAACCATATTCAAAAGTAAATACATGACCAAATTCCATGGCAATGGCTTTCAAAACCTTAACAGCTTGGGCAATAACTTCTGGTCCTATACCATCACCTGGCAAAACAGCAATATGTAGTTTCATTTACTTAAATGTATAAATTTTACGCCGAAATAATTTCTTTATATACTTTACTGGTTTCTATAATTAGATGAATATCAGAATTATCAATTTCTTTCTTTTTGTCTGCAAAATCTAAAAAATTAGCATAAATTTCATCTAATTGTAATTTAGTTAATTCGTAACCAATATTTTTGGCTCTATAGGCTAAAGCTGCACGACCACTTCTTGCTGTTAGAACAATGGATGATTCAGTTACTCCAACAACTTTAGGGTCAATAATTTCGTAGGTTTCACGATTTTTAATCATACCATCTTGATGAATTCCTGAACTGTGTGCAAAGGCGTTGGCCCCAACTATAGCTTTATTTGGTTGTGTATAAATCCCCATACTATCAGAAACTAATTGACTGATTCCGTACAACATTGGGGTGTTAATATTAGTGTTTAAATTTAAGTATGGGTGTTGTTTTAAAATCATTACGACCTCTTCAAGTGCGGTGTTTCCTGCTCGCTCTCCAATACCATTTATGGTACATTCAATTTGTCTGGCACCATTTATAACACCTTCAATAGAGTTAGCCGTTGCTAAACCCAAATCATTATGACAATGACAGGATAGAATAGCTTTATCAATATTTTTTACGTTTTCTCTTAAATATTTAATTTTAGCACCATACTCATGAGGTAAACAATACCCAGTTGTGTCTGGTATATTCAAAACCGTAGCACCTGCTTTAATAGCCGTTTCACATACTCTGGCTAAATAAGCATTGTCAGTTCTTCCAGCATCTTCGGCATAAAACTCAACGTCTTCAACAAAAGACTTTGCGTACTTAACAGCTGCAAAAGCACGTTTTAAAATGGCTTCTTGTGTTGATTTAAATTTAAATTTTATATGAGACTCCGATGTTCCAATGCCAGTATGTATTCGCGCTTTTTTTGCATATTTTAATGCTTCGGCCGCTACTTTTATATCATTTTCAACAGATCTTGTAAGACCACAAACCGTTGCATGTTTTACTAATTTTGAAATCGCTTCAACCGATTTAAAATCTCCAGGACTAGATACAGGGAAACCAGCTTCAATAATGTCGACACCTAAATTATCAAGCGCTTCTGCTATAATTAATTTTTGTTCGGTATTTAACTTACAGCCAGGAACCTGTTCTCCATCTCTCAGCGTTGTATCAAAAATTTGTACGTTCCTTTCTAACATTTATTAAAATAAATTTTCGTATTGTAGTACGAATGTATATTTTGGTTTCGTAAATTGAGAATTCATCATCTATTTTTTACGATGTTTAACCAAGTTGCATGAGATTTAAAGTATTGTATATCAAATATATAAAGTTAGTTTTACAACTATGACAAAGGAGCAAAAAGATAACTTGTTTGTGTTAATAAAATCATTATCTAAATCTGAAAAGAGACAATTTAAGCTTTATGTAGGTCGCTTAGGAGTTAATGATGACTCCAAATTTTTACTTCTTTTTAATATTCTTGATAAACTTTCCAATTATGATGAAGGTGTCATTTTAAAAAAAGGTATTGTTAAAGAGCAACAACTGTCAAACTTAAAAGCACATTTATATAAGCAAATTTTAATTAGTTTAAGGTTAAATCCTTCCCATCAAAATATACGAATTCAAATACGTGAGCAATTGGATTTTGCAACTATTTTGTACCACAAAGGGTTGTATAAACAGAGTCTTAAAATATTGGATAAAGCTAAAAGTTTAGCGATATCCAATGAAGAAAAAAACATTGCTTATGAAATTGTTGAACTTGAAAAAGTAATTGAATCACAGTATATTACGAGAAGCATTAGCAATAGAGCTGATGAGCTTACCATTCAAGCTAAAGAACTTAGCCAGCAGAATGTTTTGGCAAGTAAATTGTCAAATTTATCACTTCAATTATATGGGCTATTTCTAAAAACTGGCTATGTAAAAAATGATAAGGAGGCTAAACGAATAACTAAATATTTCAATGAAAGGCTTCCTAAATATGACATAAAAAAATTAGGTTTTAGAGAAAAATTATGGCTTTATAAAGCCCATTTGTGGTATAGTTTTTTAACACAAGATTTTTTATCATGTTATAAATATTCCTCAAAGTGGGTCCGTTTATTTTATGATAATAAAGATCAAATTGTTTTAAATCCGGTATTTTTTCTTAAGGGAAATCATTACCTATTGGAGTCTTTATTTTATTTAAGACACTACGAAAAATTTAAATCTTCTTTACACGAATTAGAGTCCATAACTAAAGAAGAGTGGTTTCCCATTGATGATAATGTTGAAGGATTGGCCTTTTTATATGTATACAACAACAAATTCAATTTGCATTTTATCGAAGGCAGTTTTAGTGAAGGCTTGCCAATGGTTGAGCAGGTTTTGAAAAAATTAAAAAAATACCAGGATAGAATTGATGAGCATCATGTTATGGTGTTTTATTATAAAATTGCTAGCTTATATTTTGGAGCGGGAGAAAATAAAAAATGCATCGTCTTTTTAGAAAAAATAATTGATAATAAATCGCTTGAGATGCGAGAGGATTTATTGTGTTTTGCAAGAGTTTTAAATTTAGTGGCACATTACGAAGCTGGTTTAGATTACAATTTAGAAGCACTTATTAAAAGCACCTTCAAGTTTTTAATCAAGATGGAAGATTTGTATGAAGTACAAAAGGAAATGATTAAGTTTTTAAGACGTTTAGGTGATATTTTTCCGCATGAGGTCAAAGGCGAGTTTATCAAACTTCATAAAAAATTAAAACAGTTTGAAGACGATCCCTACCAGAGTAGAGCCTTCCTTTATTTAGATATTATTTCCTGGCTAGAATCTAAAATTAAAGATAAACCAATTGGGTTGATTATAAGAGGTAAATTTGAAGCAAGGTTTTTAAAAAATTAAAGAAGTTATAAATATTTATCAAAAAAAATTAGGATTTTAAATTTTTATAACTGAATATTTGCACTCACAAAGTTCAAACACTTATTGAAATGTTATCAAGAAAGGCGGAGGGATTAGACCCATTGAAGCCTTAGCAACCCTTTATTCGTAAAGAAGGTGCTAAATTCTACTTAAACTACTAAATAATTAGTGTTTTAGATAGATAACCAAACGAAATTACCCACGGTAATTTTATTTTTCTTTTTAACGTTTTTCTATTAAGTACATCAATTTTGATGCATTTGACTTTTGGTTTAATTTATTATTAATTCAAAAACTTAGAAAAATGAGCACACAAAAAATTGCAACACAAGCATTACATGCAGGACATGATGTAACTGCAAACGGAGGCACCAGAGCGGTTCCTATCTATCAAACAACATCGTATGTTTTTAAAAATTCCGATCATGCTGCAAACCTATTTTCATTAAAGGAATTAGGATTTATTTACACACGATTAAACAATCCTACAAATCAAATTTTACAAGAACGCTTAGCGGCTATTGAAGGTGGTATTGGAGCCGTTGTGTTTGCATCGGGTACAGCTGCAATTTCAACCGGCTTATTAACCTTGTTGAAAGCGGGAGATCACATTGTTGCATCAAGTAGTTTGTATGGGGGAACTTTTAATCTGTTAAAGGTCACTTTACCAAGATTGGGTATTACAACTACGTTTGTAGATGCCGATAATCCTGATAATTTTAAACATGCTGTTAAGGAGAATACAAGGGCTTTCTTTGTAGAATCTCTAGGAAACCCAAAATTAGATGTGCTAGATTTAAAAGCAATTTCGGTTCATGCAAAAGCAGCTGGCGTACCTTTTATTGTAGATAACACCGTCGCAACTTCAGTATTGGTTAAACCTATTGAACATGGTGCTGATATTGTGATTCATTCATTAACAAAATACATTGGAGGTCAAGGAACTTCTTTAGGTGGAGCCATTATTGATGCAGGAACTTTTGATTGGACAAACGGAAAATTTCCTGAATTTACAGAACCTTCAGCAGGTTATCACGGATTGGTTTATCATGAAGTGTTGGGTGCAGCAGCCTATACCTTTAAATTGATTTTAGAAGGATTAAGAGATTTTGGAGGTGCTTTAAGTCCGTTTAACGCTTTTCAAATTATTCAAGGATTAGAGACGCTTCCAGTAAGAATAAAACAACATAGCCAAAACGCGTTGGAATTGGCAAAATGGTTAGAACAGCAACCCGAAGTAACATGGGTAAATTATCCAGGGCTAAAATCAAGTAAATATAAAAGTTTGGCCGATAAATATTTGCCAAAAGGTCAAAGTGGCATAGTAACCTTTGGAGCTAAAGGGGGATATGATGCTGCCAAAGCCATTGCCGACAACTCAAAACTATTTTCATTATTGGCCAATATTGGCGATACTAAATCACTTATTATTCATCCAGCAAGTACGACGCATCAACAATTAACCGATGAAGAACAAAAAGCTGCTGGCGCTTCAAAAGATTTAATACGTTTATCTGTTGGCATTGAAGCTATTGAAGATTTAAAAGCCGATTTAAAAGAAGCATTTAGTAAAATTTAATATAAAATCAATTTTGAAAAACGCATTGCAACATATACTTGTTAAAGATTTTATTACAGAAAATAAGATAAAACATTCTGAGATAAAATTAAGCTATCAGGTATTTGGTAAGCCTTTGGGAACTGCACCTGTAGTATTAGTAAACCATGCACTAACCGGGAATAGTAATGTAGCAGGAAAAGATGGCTGGTGGAGTGATTTAGTTGGTGATGATAAAGTTATAGATACTAAATTATACACGGTTTTAGCATTTAATATTCCTGGAAATGGTTATGATAGTTTTGTTATAGATAATTACAAAGATTTTGTGGCGAGAGACATAGCCAGCTTGTTTTTAATTGGGCTGAAGGAATTGCAAATCAAAAAACTTTTTGCAATAATCGGAGGTTCTTTAGGTGGTGGTATTGCCTGGGAAATGGCTGTGTTAAGCCCGGACATTACAGAGCATTTAATTCCTGTGGCTACAGATTGGAAATCGACCGATTGGCTGATTGCCAATTGCCAAATTCAAGAACAGTTTTTATTGAATTCCTCAAACCCGGTACACGATGCCAGAATGCACGCCATGTTGTGTTACAGAACGCCAGAGTCTTTTAAAGAGCGTTTTCAGCGTTCAAAAAATGCCGATTCAGAAATTTTTAATGTCGAGAGTTGGTTGTTGCACCATGGCAATAAATTGCAAGAACGGTTTCAATTATCTGCTTATAAATTGATGAATCAATTGCTCAAGACTATTGACGTTACGAAAAACAGAAAGAACGATTTTAATGTCTTGGATGCCATAAAAGCAAACATTCATATTGTTGGAGTCGATTCTGATTTATTTTTTACGGCTGAAGAAAACAAGCAAACCTATAAGCAGTTGGCTGTGAGCAATCCTAATGTAACCTACAATGAGATCAATTCCGTACATGGCCATGATGCGTTTTTAATGGAATATGAGCAATTGGAAAAAATAATAGAAGGCATTTTTGTGCCACATTCTAAAAAAAGAAAAATGAAAGTATTAAAGTTTGGAGGCACCTCTTTAGCTAATGGTGATGGCTTAAAAAAAGTAATCTCAATTATTGAAACGAAGGTTAATGACGGAGAAAAAATAGCCGTTGTTGTTTCGGCACGAGGCAATGCAACAAATGATCTTGTAGATATATTAGAAAAAGCATCAAAGGGAGAAGATTATAAAAAAGCTTTAAAAACGTTTAAAGTATATCAAACAAAACCGTTAAAAAATATAGATTTTTCAAAAGAGTTTTTAATTCTGGACAAGTTGTTTGAAGGTGTTAGTTTATTGAAGGATTACAGCCAAAAAACTAAAGATGAAATTTTAGCCCAAGGAGAATTATTATCTGTAAAGATGGTGGCAAGGTTACTAAGTGAGCGAGCTATAAATGCAGTCGCTGTAGATTCAAGACAGCTCATTAAAACGGACGATGTATTTGGCAATGCACAACCAATACTTCAATTATCTAAAAACAATATAAAAGACTATTTTAAGCAATTTGGTAACGCTGTAAACATTATTACAGGATTTATCGCGTCCAATTTAAAAAACGAAACAACCACATTAGGACGAAACGGGAGTAACTACACGGCTGCTTTAATTGCGAATTATCTTGATGCCGCAGAATTGCAAAACTATACCCACGTCAATGGAATTTATACGGCGAATCCAGATTTAGTTCCAGATGCTCAGAAAATTAGGGAATTGTCCTATAGTGAAGCCAATGAGCTGGCAAATTTTGGTACGACTGTTTTGCATGCAAAAACTATCATTCCGTTAGTGGAAAAAAACATTAACCTTCGTATTTTAAATACGTTTAATGCAGATGACGAAGGCACCTTAATTACGTCCAAACCAAGTTCAAAAGAAGTGACTTCGCTATCGGTTTTAGATAATGTTGCCTTATTGAATTTAGAAGGACGAGGGCTCTTGGGTAAAATTGGTGTTGATGCCAGAATTTTTAGAGTGCTAAGTAATTGTAAAATAAGTGTCAGTATTATTTCTCAGGGTTCTTCGGAAAGAGGTATTGGATTAATTATTGATGCAAATCAAGCCACAGAAGCTGTTATTGCACTAGAACGTGAATTTGAGAATGATTTTTATTCACAGGACGTTAATAAAATTGGCGTGATTGATGATGTCTCGGTGATTTCAATTATAGGAATTGAATTAAGTTCGTTTCATAAGCCTTTTAATGCGCTTATAAAAAATCAAATTACACCATTATTGTTTAATAATACAGTTACCGGAAGAAATGTAAGTCTGGTGGTTAAAAAAGATCAGTTACATAAAGCCCTTAATGTGATACATGGGGAGATTTTTGGAATTTCAAAGAAAATCAACATTGCGATATTTGGTCATGGTTTGGTTGGAGGCGCTTTAATTAACCAAATTTTAAAGTCGAAAGACGAGATAGAAAAACGTAAAGGCATTAACCTAAACGTATTTGCTATTGGAAATTCCAAAAAACTGCTTTTAAATAAAAAAGGTGTAGATAAAAACTGGAAGAAAGCCATAGAGTTGTCTTTATTGGAAAGTTCTATTCAAGATGTAATTGGGTTTGCCAAAGCAAACCATTTAGAGAATTTAATTGCGGTTGATAATACGGCAAGCAATGAGTTTTATAAAAACTATAAGCCCTTAATTGAAGCTGGTTTTGATTTAGTTTCTTCAAATAAAATAGCCAATACGATTTCGCATGAGTTTTATCAGGAGCTAAGAACGCATCTACAAGATCATAAAAAACAATATTTATACGAAACCACAGTTGGTGCAGGGTTGCCATTAATTGATACCATTAAATTACTCCATGAATCTGGTGAAAATATTACACGAATACGCGGCGTGTTTTCAGGGACATTAAGTTATTTGTTCAATAATTTTTCAGCTCAAGAGAAACCCTTTAGTGCAACCATAAAAGAGACTATTGAAAAAGGATTTACAGAACCAGATCCAAGAGAAGATTTTTCAGGAAATGATGTGGCCAGAAAATTGTTGATTTTGGCACGAGAACTGGATTTGCACAATGAATTTGAAGATGTGGTGGTGCAAAATTTAATACCGGAAGCGTATCGACATATTTCTACACAAGAGTTTTTAAAACAATTAGATGTGTTGGATGCAGAATTTCAAAAGATAAAAGAGAATCAAAAACCTGGATATGTATTGAGATACATTGGAGATTTATCAGGTGATTTGTCACAAGATAAAGGTAATTTAGAAGTGAAATTGGTATCAATTCCAGAAGATAGTACTTTAGGACATATAAAAGGATCAGATGCAATTTTTGAAATATTTACGGAATCCTATGGAGAGCAGCCTATCGTAATTCAAGGCGCAGGAGCTGGTGCTGAAGTTACTGCTAGAGGTGTTTTTGGAGATATTTTAAGGCTATCTAAGCATATAAATTAATGTCTGGTCGAGCTGCCACTTTGTGCGGATTCGAGAAGCGAGACCTTTTAGTAAAAAATATAATTGGCCATAAATACAAGAATTGTATTATTGATAATTTATTAGTGAATTCGTGACAAAAAATAAAATGACATGAGTAAGAAAAAAAAACAGTTTGAAACCGAGGCGATACGTACTCAATTAGAGCGTACTAATTTTTTAGAACATTCAACCCCATTATACTTAACGTCAAGTTTTGTTTTTGAAGATGCCGAAGATATGCGAGCTTCTTTTACTGAAGAAAAGGAACGTAATATTTATAGCCGTTTTTCAAATCCAAATACATCTGAATTTGTAGATAAAATTTGTAAGATGGAAGGAGCCGAAGCTGGTTACGCCTTTGCAACCGGTATGGCAGCCGTATTTTCAACGTTTGCAGCTCTGTTAAATAGTGGCGATCATGTTGTGTCTGCACGTTCGGTGTTTGGTTCTACCCATGCTTTGTTTACTACCTATCTTCCTAAATGGAATATTTCAACAAGCTATTTTAATATTAATGAGCCTGAAACCATTGAAAGTTTCATTACGCCAAATACTAAGATTTTATATGCCGAATCGCCAACAAACCCTGCGATAGATATTATAGATTTAGAACTGTTAGGCAACATAGCAAAAAAACATAATTTGATTTTAATCATTGATAACTGTTTCGCAACACCCTATTTACAGCAGCCAATCAAGTTTGGAGCACATTTGGTTATTCACTCAGCCACCAAACTAATTGATGGACAAGGTCGTGTTTTAGGCGGCGTTACCGTTGGCAAAGCAGATTTAATTAGAGACATATATCTTTTTTCAAGAAATACGGGTCCAGCGTTATCGCCATTTAATGCGTGGATTTTGTCGAAAAGTTTAGAAACACTTGCTGTTAGGGTTGATAAGCATTGTGAAAATGCCTTAAAAGTGGCTGAATTTTTAGAAGCGCATCCTAATGTGAATTGGGTAAAATATCCATTTTTAAAATCACATCCACAATACGAAATTGCTAAAAAACAAATGAAATTGGGAGGCAATATTGTTGCTTTTGAAGTAAAAGGAGGTATTGAAGCAGGACGGAAGTTTTTAAACGCCTTAAAAATGTGTTCGTTGTCAGCCAACTTAGGAGATACGAGAAGCATAGTGACGCATCCAGCATCAACCACACATAGTAAATTATCAGAAAAAGATAGATTAGAAGTCAGTATTACCGATGGGTTAGTTAGAATTTCGGTTGGTTTAGAACATATTGATGATATTATTAAGGATTTGGAGCAAGCCTTAAATTAACTATCTTAGCAGCATGCTATCTAAAAAAACAAAATACGGTTTAAAGGCACTTACCTATATTGCGCGACAAGAAGGGAATGCACCTGTACAAGTTGGCGAAATTGCCAAAAGCGAACAAATTCCTCAAAAATTTTTAGAAAGTATTTTGTTAACCTTAAGAAAGTCTGGTTGTTTAGGCTCAAAAAAAGGAAAACATGGTGGTTATTATCTTATTAAAAAACCATCTGAAATCATCATGGCCGATGTGATGCGTGTTTTAGAAGGACCTATTGCCATGGTGCCCTGTGTGAGCTTGAATTTTTATGAAAAGTGTGATGACTGTCCAGATGAGAATAAGTGTACCGTCAATAAACTGATGATTCAAGTTAGAGATAGCACTCTTGAAGTGCTTAGAAACACCACATTGGAAGATTTGTCCACCAAATAACTGTTGTCAATTTCTCAAAATAAGCATCTTTTTTATTTAATATTCTTCTTTTTAAACTTTATATGTTTCAATATTCCAAAAAATTATTGAAAATGTTTGGTATGTAATAAAATATGTTACTTTTGTATTTCCTATTAAATCGATAGGATTAATATAATACCATGTAAAATGATTGGACACGTGTTAACAAATTCAAGAGAAAAAGAAAAATCCTCGTACAAAATAGATGCTGCCGCTGAAAAACCTTTTCGAAGTATAGCGAAATCAGTTAGCTGGAGAATAATAGGAACTTTAGATACTATTTTGATTTCTTGGATAGTAACAGGAAAATTAGATTTAGCCTTTTCAATTGGTTCTATTGAGTTAGTTACAAAAATGGTTTTATATTTTTTCCATGAGCGCCTTTGGAATGGAATAAAATGGGGAAAATAAAAGCTGGTAAGATGGTGATACAAAATCAAATAAACGAATTAAATACATTTTTTCAAGATGCAAAGCCATCTGAAATTATTAAAAAAGCTTTTGAAATTAGTCATAAAGCAGTGGTAACAACTAATTTCAGACCTTATGAAGCGGCTATTTTACATGCTGTTAATTTAGTGCAACCAAATATTGATGTGGTTTGGTGTGATACAGGTTATAATACACCACAAACCTATAAGCATGCCAACCAAGTTATTGAAGCGTTACAATTAAATGTGTCTTTGTATGTGCCACAACAAACGGTGGCCCACAGGGACATTGTGATGGGTATTCCAAGTGTTGACGACCCAAAACATGGCTTGTTTACCGAGCAAGTAAAACTAGAGCCTTTTAGAAGGGCTATGGAAATCCATAAGCCTAAAGTATGGTTCACAAACCTGCGCAAAGGGCAAACAGCTTTTAGGGATAGCATTGGGATTTTTAGTATAAGTAAAGATGGTATCTTAAAAGTAAGTCCGTTTTACCATTGGTCCGATGCCGATTTAGACGCATATTTAAAAGAGCATAAATTACCAAATGAGTTTAAATATTTCGACCCAACAAAAGCTTTAGAAAATAGAGAGTGTGGATTGCACGCTTAAAAAAGTAAGCAGTCACAGTACACAGTTGCATTAAAGAGTTAGAAAGAATAAAATTAAAATAACAAATATTCTTATTTCACCCGAGTAAGAATTCCTCCCTTTAGGGGAGGTTAGGAGGGGCTTATTTATGAAAAAAGATACATCACATATAAATTCTCTTGAAAACGAGGCTATTTATATAATGAGAGAAGTGGCAGCACAATTTGAAAAACCAGTCTTGCTGTTTTCAGGTGGAAAGGATTCAATAACCTTAGTAAGACTTGCCGTAAAAGCATTTTATCCTGCAAAAGTGCCATTTCCTTTAATGCATATTGATACGGGTCATAACTTTCCAGAAACCATTGCATTTAGAGATAAGCTGGTTGAGGAATTAGGATTGGAATTAATTGTAAGACATGTTCAAGACTCCATTGATGAAGGTAGAGTAAAAGAAGAATCCGGTAGATATTCAAGTAGAAATTCATTACAAACAACAACATTATTAGATGCTATTGAAGAATTTAAGTTTGATGCATGCATTGGGGGAGCAAGACGTGATGAAGAAAAAGCAAGAGCTAAAGAACGTATTTTTT
>CAXBHA010000024.1:0-12446 GCA_963974955.1 uncultured Yeosuana sp.
TTCCAAAATTGAAAAAAGCACACATCCGGTAGATGTAATAAAAAGTACTTTCCCAATGGGAAGCATGACAGGCGCTCCTAAAATTTCAGCGATGAAAATCATTGAAGAATTAGAGGAAACAAAACGCGGATTATATTCTGGAGCTGTTGGTTATTTTTCTCCCAGAGGTAATTTTGATTTTAATGTGGTTATACGCAGTATTTTATATAATGAAACAAAAAAATATGTATCCTATTCAGTTGGTGGCGCGATTACAGCAAAAAGTGATCCGCAAAAAGAATACGAAGAATGCTTGGTAAAAGCCAAAGCCATGCGAGAGGTTTTGGAAAATTAGTCGATTATATGAAAAGTAGTAGATTTTTATGCACTAATTTTTTGGTTTATAACTTACCCTTATTTTCTGTTTTTGAATGTCCGTATTCATTCATAATACCATTTTTGTCATTCAGAATGGAGTGAAACGAAATGAAGAATCCATTAAAATCAATGGGATTCCTCCTTTGTCGGAATGACAGAATTATTATATTTTCAGACTTATGACAAATTACGGGACATTCAATTTTCTGTTTTTATTTTTGTTTTAAGGCTTAATACGCTATTTTTTAACTCAGTTCGTTCTTAGCAACTATTTTATGTATATTATATTTAATGTCCACTATTTTTAGCTTTAACCAAGTCCAATTGGCATTATCCAATTTCCAAGCTGCTTTCAATTCAACGGGTATTTTTATACCATTCCGTATTTCCGTTTTGGTCGCAGTCACAATCCATTCGGTAGGCTCTACATCTTTAATATTTTTGTAACGCATTGCTACAAACATTTTGAAATTTCCTTGTTTGTCGAAGTGGAACACGCCTGAACCTTTTGTTTTGTTAAACTCCAAAGTTGCTTTTGCAGAAGTGTCATCTATTTTCTCCCAAGTGATATAAGGGCTTAAAGCGGCAGAAGGAAACCAAACTATTTCAGCTAAATATCTTTGCAATGTTGCCTGATTTACCTTTTCATCATTTTTTGCATTTGCAATCGAAAAGACTGAAAACAGCTTAATTGTCATTTCTCCTTGTCCCTTTTCAAATTTGTCTCTCCCAACCACATTTATTAATGGATTCATTTTTAGATTTACCAACCAATTAAAGGCAGGTGGTTCAATTGTGAAATACTGTTTGGCCTTGGCCTTGGCCCAATCTTTTTGCTCTGGGTTCATTAACAACTGTATATCCTGTTCCAAGTAAACATTGTAAACCGCTTCTTTACCAATTGTTCCGCTATTAAACAACCGTTTTTGGACTATTTTAGGCAAATTCGAAATTGTTTGCTCCGAAAATGTGTTCTCATCCAAGGCGTTTGAATTTTCAAACATTTTGGCTGTTTCATCATAAACTATTTGCTTAAAACTCAATGTTGAATATGCAATAAGAGCGGATGCAAGGATTATTAAATTTAAAATTGTACCTAATTTCGCATCTTGCCAATATCTAATAATTAGAAATTGGGATATTAAAACCGCCAAAATTCCGATTATCCACCAATAAGCATATCCGCTTAAATAAAAAATTAAAGTTGCTAAAAATAAAATAAATGCTATCAACCAAATAATTCCGAATGGTTTGGAAATCGGTTGAGAAATTGCATTAAATTCTGATATACCAAATGCTTTCAAAAATCCGAATAAATGGATAATTCCGTTTATCGAGATCAATATTGTTATAGTAATTCGCACTATTTTGCTTGTGGCTAACTAATCGATATGCTCTTTAAATTTCTTTTTTACTTCTTCAAAAATAAATTCAACCCGCTTAACTTCAATTGATTTAACTTTTGAGATTTCTTCAAAAGATAATTTACCAAAAACCAATAAGTCAATAATGTTTGAGACGTTTAAAGGCATCCAACTATATAAATTGCCCAAAATTTGTTTTGAGTTATTTAGGGATGCTTCTTCAACTTCAAAAGCATTTAAAACAGAACTGTCATTGTCAGCATATAAAAACAAATGTTTGTGTTTGCGATCTTGTTTATACGAAATATCATTTAACTCTTCATTCAGAATAAAATCCCAATCCGCATTCATCGTATAATTTTCTTCCAAATCATCTAATTCCTCTTCTAAAATAGTGCTAGTACTTATCGTATTTTTATGAAAGGCTTCTTTTTTAAAAAGACGATTCAAATCGTTAATAACAATTTTAAAAAGATTGAGTTTTATGGTCGTAACATCGCTGTCAATATCATATCCTTTTTCATAAAAGGTAGCAATAGCGTCGTCAATAATACCATTGGAAGAGTACATGTTTTTTGGTATGATGCCTGTAGATTCTGCAATGTACAATCGATGTTTTACATACGAATGTAAATGTTGCGTTGCTGTAATAACACGTTTATCAAAGGCTGTTTTGGTGGCTTTATCATTTATCTTATCAATGGTACACATAATTATATAATTTAAAATTGACTCCAAAAAGGTACTTAATTTTTGGTATATAGTTGCTGATATTTATCATTTTATATTAACATCGGGATATTAATTAGAATAATCAAAGTTGTATATTTGAAGGATGATTAAGCAATTTGAGAATCATGTTAAAACGCATTTCCCTTTTTTTAAGGAACGTAAACTTTTGATTGCTATATCGGGCGGATTGGATAGTGTTGTGTTGACGCATTTATGTCATGAATTGAAATTAAATGTAGCCTTGGCCCATTGTAATTTTAATTTACGGGGCAATGAAAGTGATGCCGATGAGGATTTTGTACTACAACTGTCGGAACAACTAAAATTTGATTGCATTTTAACGGCACATCACGCCGATGATAATTTAGAAACGTTTTTGATTAATCTATCTCGAGGAACAGGACTGGATGGTTTAACTGGAATTCCTGAAATTAATGGTGCCATTGTTAGACCTTTACTACCATTCTCCAGAGAAGCTATTGAATTATATGCCAAAAAACATCATTTAAAATGGCGAGACGATAGTAGCAATGCGTCCACTAAATATTTACGAAATAAATTGCGTCATGATGTGATACCTGTGTTGAAAAAAATTAATCCACAGTTTCTTCAAAATTTCCAAACAACCTTAAATAATTTAAATGATACCGCAGATATTGTTGAGGAACGTTTAAATGCCGTATTAAAACGCGCAATTAATACTCATGATGATTCTTCGCTAACCTTAAATATTTCTAAATTTAAAAAACTGGATAATCCCAAGGCCTATCTCCATGCATTTTTAAAAGACTATGGTTTTACAGAATGGAATGACCTCGTAAATTTATTAGACGCCCAATCTGGGAAACAAGTATTTTCATCTTCTCATAGATTAGTAAAAAATAGAGATTATTTGATATTGACTGAATTAAATTCAGGGGAAAGTAATCAAAACATTTCGATTTCTAAGGAAGATTCAAGTATTAAAATTCCTTTTGGGATGTTAAATATTGAAGAGGTTGCCAGTATTGCCACAACCAAACCAACAATCCTCTATGTGGATAAAGAAATTTTAAAATTCCCACTTTCGGTTAGAAAATGGCAAGAGGGCGATGTCTTCTATCCATTGGGAATGACGGGTAAAAAGAAATTGAGCAAGTACTTAAAAGACGAAAAAACATCTTTAATTGAAAAAGAAAACACATGGTTGTTAACTTCAGGAGAAGCTATTGTATGGGTTATTGGAAAACGGGCTGATGAGCGCTTTAAAGTAACCGATAAAACAAAACATATTTTAAAAATTGAATTAAAATAAATGATATTACAAGGACAAATTGTAGATATACCGAACCAGCGAATCTTTAAAGGTGAAATTACTTTTGAAAATAAAAAAATCACATCTATTATCGAAAAAAACCATAACATAAATCATTTCATTCTCCCTGGGTTTATAGATGCCCATATTCATATTGAAAGTTCTATGTTGGTGCCAAGTGAATTTGCTCGATTGGCCGTACAACATGGCACCGTTGCTACGGTTTCAGATCCGCATGAAATAGCGAATGTGCTCGGAGTTGAAGGTGTCGAATTTATGATTCAGAACGGTAAAAAAGTCCCTTTTAAGTTCAATTTTGGTGCGCCGTCATGTGTGCCTGCAACACGTTTTGAATCGGCTGGCGCTATTATTGATTCTAAGGGCATTAAAAAACTGCTTCAAAATCCTGATATAAAGTATTTGGCAGAAATGATGAATTATCCAGGCGTTTTGTTTGATGATGACGAAGTCATGAAAAAAATAGCTTGGGCTAAACACTACAACAAACCTGTTGATGGCCATGCGCCAGGATTGCGAGGTGACGATATTACCAAGTATATTAATGCAGGAATTTCGACCGATCACGAATGTTTTACTTATGAAGAAGGATTGGAAAAACTTCAAAAAGGGATGAAAGTGTTGATTCGTGAAGGAAGTGCTGCCAAAAATTTTGAAGCCTTAATTGATTTGTTGCCAGAATATTTTGAAGACATTATGTTTTGCAGCGATGATAAGCACCCCGACGATTTAATACTCAACGTTGGAGATTTTGCCGATTTTATTGTTGTTGAAGATGTAATTAATTTTAAGACCCTTCAAACCTACATTAACGGGGAATTGGTTTTTAACAAGGGTAAATCACTTATAAGGCCAGTTTCATTTGAACTTTTAAATAATTTTAATACAGTAAAAAAGGATGTTTTGGATTTTAGGTATGAATCTAAAGTAAAACAGATTCGCGTTATAGAAGCTTTAGAAGGACAGTTGGTCACCAATGAAATTGTTGCAGATAGTTTAATTGAAAATGGAAACTTGGTTTCTGATATAGACCACGATATTTTAAAAATGACCGTAGTTAACCGTTATCAAAATCAAAAGCCATCTCTTGCGTTTATAAAAAATTTCGGATTGAAACAAGGCGCTATTGCATCGTCGGTAGGACACGATTCCCATAATATTATAGCAGTAGGCGTCTCTGATGAAGCCATTTGTAAAGCGGTTAATTTAATTATTGAGAATAAAGGTGGTATTTGTGCCATTTCAAATTTTGAAGAAAAAATCATTCCCCTTCCAGTTGCTGGTATTATGAATGATGAAGATGGAAAAACGGTGGGTCTTAAATATGCCGAATTGGACAACATGGCAAAACAGTTAGGAAGTACCTTACAGGCTCCATATATGACTTTGTCATTTATGGCTTTGTTGGTAATTCCATCTTTAAAATTAAGTGATAAAGGCTTGTTCAATGGTTCAACATTTATGTTTACACCTTTAGAAGTTAGTTAATATGCCGGTAATAGAAAGCACCTATAAAACGCCATATTTTTTTAGAAACGGACATGTTTCCACTGCTTATTCAGGATTAATCAGACGCGTGAAAAATATCATCCAAAAGCGCGAACGCATAAGGTTGCCAGACGACGATTTCCTTGATTTGGACTGGAGCTATTCAGAAGAAAAAACAAATAAAGTCATTATCCTATTGCATGGTTTGGAAGGCAATGCGCAGCGACCATACATGACAGGGCCGGCAAAACTGTTCAATGAACATGGCGTGGATGCCGTTTGCGTGAATTTTAGGGGTTGCAGTGGCAGTGCAAATTTAAAATTTAGATCCTATCACTCTGGAGCCACCGAGGATTTAGAGTCTGTAATTGATCATATAATCGATAAAAAAAACTACAGCGAAATATACATTAAAGGGGTTAGTCTTGGCGGTAATATGGTTTTGAAATATCTTGGGGAACGGATTGACGTTCCACATCAAATAAAGGCCGTCGTGGCTGTTTCTGTGCCTTGTTCGTTGGAAGGTTCTGCAAAGAAATTACATACTTTGGAAAATAGATTATATCATGATAGGTTTAAGAAACATTTAGTAGATCGATTAAAAGCAAAACAACAGCAGTTCTCCAATGTTTTGAGTTTAGATGCTGTTAATTCCATCAAAACCTTATATGATTTTGATAACGTTTACACCTCAAAAGCACATGGTTTTATGGATGCTCCAGATTATCATAAAAAATGCAGCAGTTTACAATTTCTCCCTAATATAAAAGTCCCGACGCTTATAATCAATGCGTTAAACGATTCGTTTTTGTCTTCGGAATGTTATCCTGTTAAGCAAGCAAAACAAAATTCAAATTTATTTTTAGAAATGCCAAAGCATGGTGGCCATGTGGGGTTTATTCAGGGAGGCAGGTATTGTTATAACGAAAAACGAGCACTTGAATTTTTTGTGTAATACCCAAACAACCAAAAGTGGCCGTTTAAGTGACTGCAAATATAGACCAATAGAACGTATGAACACTATTCTATTCTGTAATAAATTGAATGATATTTTATAACAATATTTCATATATTTATACAAATTAACGAATCATGAAAAAAACATTTGTCTTATTGTTCTTTGTCATTGCATCATTGGGATTGAATGCACAGAACATTATTGGAGCTTGGGAAATGTATTCAACTTCAGAAAATGGGGATAAACTAAAAAACGTCGTCATATTTGCTGATGGCTATCAGGTAATCAGTGTTTATGAAGCTGATACGGGCAAATTCATTCAATCCAATGGAGGCACCTGGAGATTGGAAAACGGTACCATGACCGAAAAAGTAGAGTTTGACACAGCAACGCCTGAACGTGTTGGTACTGAAGTAAGTTTTAAAGTGAACATTACCGAGAATGAAATCGATATTGTTGGCCATGACATGAAATTGACAAGAATCGATAATGGCACGCCAGGAAAACTGCAAGGTGCTTGGCTCATGTCCGGAAGGGTAAGAGACGGCAAAGAGCAACTAAGAGACACCAGTGGGCCAAGGAAAACCATGAAACTTTTGTCTGGCACACGTTTTCAGTGGATTGCTTACAACACCCAAACCAAACAATTTATGGGAACAGGCGGAGGAACTTACACCACAATTGATGGTAAATACACCGAAAACATTGAGTTCTTTTCAAGAGACGATGCAAGAGTTGGCGCTAGTTTAAAATTCAATTATGATTTTGTTGACGGCAACTGGCACCATAAAGGATTTTCAAGCAAAGGCGACCCCATGCATGAAATTTGGAGTGTAAGGGATTAATGGTTTATTCGCAATTTTCCTTACATTTAAGCCAATCAATTCATTTATGCTCAAAAAAATTTTTGGAAGTGCTGTCTTTGGCGTGGAAGCCACAACTGTAACGGTTGAGGTCAATGTTGATAAAGGCATAGGCTATCACTTGGTCGGATTGCCGGACAATGCCATAAAAGAAAGCAATTACCGCATTGCTGCCGCACTTCAGAACAATGGGTATAAAATCCCTGGAAAAAAAATAATCATCAACATGTCACCTGCCGATTTGCGCAAGGAAGGTTCGGCATATGATTTGACCTTAGCTGTTGGGATTTTAGCGGCATCAAAACAAATTCAATCAAAAAACCTGGAAGATTATATCATTATGGGCGAACTTTCGTTAGATGGAAGTTTGCAACCCATAAGAGGCGCTCTGCCCATTGCGGTTAAAGCCAGAGAAGAAGGATTTAAAGGCTTTATTCTACCTAGTCAGAATGCAAAAGAAGCTGCTATTGTGGATGATTTAAAGGTTTATGGCATAGATAATATTAAGCAGGTCATTAATTTTTTTGATAAAGACGACCCCTTAGAACAAACCGTTATAAATACTCGCGAAGAATTTTATAAAAATTTAAATTTTCCAGAATTCGATTTTAGTGATGTAAAAGGGCAGGAAGGAATTAAGCGTTGCATGGAAATCGCAGCCGCTGGTGGACATAATATTATCTTAATTGGTCCCCCAGGCGCAGGAAAAACCATGTTGGCAAAACGATTACCGAGCATTTTACCACCAATGACTTTACATGAAGCCTTGGAAACCACAAAAATTCATTCGGTAGTTGGTCGCGTAAAAGAACATACTGGTTTAATAGCACAGCGCCCTTTTAGAAGTCCGCACCACACCATTTCCGATGTGGCATTGGTAGGTGGAGGTACGTATCCACAGCCCGGGGAAATATCATTGTCTCATAATGGCGTGTTATTTTTAGACGAATTACCTGAATTTAAACGCGGTGTTTTAGAAGTATTGCGTCAGCCTTTAGAAGATAGAGAAGTGACTATTTCCAGGGCAAAATTTACGGTAACCTATCCAAGTAGTTTTATGCTCGTAGCTAGCATGAATCCAAGTCCGGGAGGTTATTTTAACGATCCTGATGCGCCCGTAACCTCAAGTCCTGCGGAGATGCAACGGTATTTAAGTAAAATATCAGGGCCCTTGTTGGATCGTATTGATATTCATATTGAGGTAACTCCCGTGCCTTTTGAAAAATTATCGGATGATAGAAAAGGCGAGTCTTCGGTGGACATTAGAAAACGTGTTACCAAATCAAGGGAGATTCAAACCCAACGGTTTGCAGAATCTGATAAGGTTCATTATAATGCGCAAATGAACACGAAACAAATTAGAAAACACTGTGTGCTTGATGAGAGGTCAAAACAGTTGTTAAAAACAGCGATGGAACGTTTAAACTTGTCTGCTAGGGCCTATGATAGAATTCTTAAAGTTTCCAGAACCATTGCCGATTTAGAAGGTGTTGAAGATGTAAATGGCTCACATATTAGTGAAGCCATTCAATATAGGAGTTTAGATAGAGAAGGGTGGTTGGGGTAACAAATTCCTGCGAAGGCAGGAATTTATTTTGACTAAGTTATAAATCAATGTTTGGTATACCGCTCCGCAAAGTCTCCCGATTTTGAGGAAAACGCTTTAACCAACACATCAATAAATTAAATATAAAAATTTGAAAGAAGGTTATATTAAAAGAAGGTTATATTATAAGAGATCAAGAGAAAATACATTTTATTACAGCAACGGTAGTAGATTGGATAGATGTATTTACGCGAAAGTCTTATAAAGATGTAATTATTGAGTGTTTAGCGTTTTGTATAAAAAATAAAGGCATGCTTTTGTACGGCTATGTAATAATGAGCAATCACATACATTTAATAATTCAATCAAAGGATGGCAAACTATCAGATTTAATAAGAGATTTTAAAAAATTTACAGCCAAAAGCATTTTGGAAAAAATACAAAATGAATCGGAAAGCCGAAGAGAATGGATGCTAGAACGGTTTAAAAAAGCTACTGAAACACATAGTAGAAATTCCAATTTTCAATTTTGGCAATATGGCAATCATGCAGAGGAAATTTATTCTCATAAGTTTATGTGGTCTAAGTTGGATTATATTCATTTAAATCCAGTACGAGCTGGCATTGTAGAAAAAGCATCGCATTATTTGTATTCGAGTGCGAATAATTATGTGAATAATGAAGGCGTAATTGAAGTTGAAATTGTAGACAATCCGGTGGTAAATGTTTTAAAGAATTCATCGATAACCAAATATAATCAGTATTGAAAAGGAAAGTTATATTTGGGTGTTTATGTAATTATAAAGACCTCAAAGTCGGGAGACTTTGCGGAGCGGGGGACTTTGCGGAGCGGGGAGTCTTTGTGGTGCGGGGAAAAACATTTCCCCAAAATCCATAAACTTTCATTAGATTTATTCAGTTAATCCAAAATTTCAAATGAAAAAAATTATTTTCTTATTTCTGTCATTCATAATTTTAAGTTGCAACACTTCCAAAGAAGACAAAAAAGACACTATGGACGTCCCAAAACCTGAAATTGTGGAAAAGCCCGTTTTAAATTTAGAGCAGGCTAATAGACTTGCACAATTACCTTTGCACTGTGCATCCGGCATTTTATGGCTGTTTTGATTGGCATTCTGCAGTTCATGGGCATTGGAGTTTGGTGCGTTTGTTAAAGATGTATTCTGATTTAGATAATTCAGAAGCCATTAAAGAAGAACTTCTAAAAAGTATTTCTAAAGAAAACATATTAACAGAAGTAGTGTTTTTTGAAGGGGAACATAATAAATCATTTGAACGCACCTATGGTTGGGCGTGGTTATTGAAACTATCAGAAGAACTGCATACTTGGGACGCACCAGTTGCAAGAGAATTGGAAACCAATTTACAGCCGTTAACCAATTTAATCGTTGAAAAATATATTGAGTTTTTGCCAAAATTAAATTATCCTCAACGTGTCGGCACGCATCCTAATACAGCATTTGGGTTGTCATTTGCATACGATTATGCCGATACAGTAAATAACACAGCATTAAAAACGGCCATCCTTGATAGAGCTAAGTATTTCTTTTTTAATGATAAAGACTGTCCTATGTCTTGGGAACCAAGTGGAACCGATTTTTTGTCACCATGTTTAGAAGAAGCTGCTTTAATGAAGCGATTATTACCTACTGAACAATTCAAAACATGGTTAGATGTTTTTTTACCACAACTAAAGGATACCAATTATAAATTAGATGTTGGTTTGGTATCAGACAGAACCGATGGACAATTGGTGCATCTTGACGGGGTTAACTTTTCCAGAGCCTGGAGTTTAAATAAAATAGCTGAAGGACTTCCTGAGTATCAGCATTTAAAAAATATAGCCAATAAGCATATTAATTACTCCTTACCAAGTATTGTTGGTGATAGTTATGAAGGTGGGCATTGGTTGGGTAGCTTTGCTATTTATGCCTTAAGTTCTGTGGATACTAAATAATGAAGGCATTTAACCTTGTTAAAATATTTTAAGTTGAGGCTTAAAACATATAAAAGAATTATTTTTAGAAATATTATTTACTATCCTATGAAATTACTACAAAAATTGCCCATTGTTTCTTTGTTTTTTTATTCAATTTGTTTCTCACAATCGCCTTTAATTAATATGCCTGCTGTCAGTCCAGATGGACAGCAAATAGCCTTTAATTATCAAGGTGATATTTGGACAGCAACTATAAATGGTGAGAACCCAAAGCGTTTAACGGTTCATGAGGCTTATGACACGAATCCATTATGGAGTCATGATGGAAACTCAATTGCCTTTGAAAGTGATCGTTACGGTAATAATGATATTTTTATAATTCCAGATGAAGGTGGCATACCTAAACGAATTACCTATCATTCTGCCTCTGATTATCTTACTGATTATACCAAAGATGGAAACATTATCTTTTCAACTCGTAGAGATTTTGCACAAGTGGAAAGAGAATTTGAAACGCATATAGTAAGTGATAAAGGCGGAACACCATCAAGAATTATGACCTCTGTTGGTTTTGATGCTAAACGCTCTCCAAATGGTAAATTTATAGTTTTTGTAAAAGGTAATTGTAGAATTCAAAGGGAAGCTTATAAAGGAGCCGCCAATCGAAATATTTGGCTTTATGATATTACTAATGATATTTATACCCAGTTAACTACATACGAAGGAAATGATTTTTATCCGCAATGGGGTGATGATTCAACGATTTACTTTCAATCTTCAAGAACCGGGAAATATAATGTGCATAAATTAACAATTGACCCTAAAGGACAAAAGGTGGGCGAAATTGAACCTATTACTTTCTTTAAAGATATGGGTATCTTCTCTTTTAATTTGAGTAGCAATGCTAAGACTATGGTTGTATCTAATGGAGATAAATTATATCAGGTCGATGTTATTTCAAAAACTCAAAAAGAGATTAATATAAAACTGGCATCAGATTTTAGATTTGATCCTATTGTTCATAAAACCTATTCCAATAAAATAGAAGAAATTACTATTTCACCTAATGGAAAATATAGTGCGTTAGTGATTAGAGGGGAATTGTTCATTCGGTCAACAGATAAGGATAATAAGAAAACGGTTAATATTTCAAAGTCTGCGTATAGAGATAGAATGCCAACGTGGTTAAACGATAGCACCGTGGTTTTTGTGTCAGATAGAGATGGTCAAAATGATTTATATCTTTTAAAGTCAGACGACAGCAAGGAGTCTAATTTATTAAATACGTTAAAACATAAGGTAGTAAGATTAACTAAGACTCTAGAAAATGAGTCGGATCCTATAGTTTCACCTAACGAAAAGACTATTGTTTATATTCGTGGTAGAGGTGAATTAATAGTTGCTAACATTGATAAAAAAGGTAAGTTATCTAAAGAAATCACATTACTTGATGGCTGGGCTACACCAGAGAATGTGGCTTGGTCTCCAGACTCTAAATGGCTGGCCTATAGTTTGAAAGATTTAGATTTTAATGGTGAAATTTATATTCATAAAGCTGATAATTCGCAAAAACCTGTTAATATTTCCATGCACCCAAAACAAGATAGAGGACCTATTTGGAGTGCAGATGGAAAGAAGCTAGTGTTTTCTTCAAATAGGAATAATAATGATTATGATGTTTGGTTTACGTGGTTGAATAAATCTGACTGGGAAAAAACGACTCAAGATTGGGATGAAGAAAAAAATAACGAAGACAAAAAAGAGGATAAGAAAGAGGATAAGAAAGAAGAGTCAATAACTATTAAAGATATCACTATAGATTTTGAAGACATCCATCAACGTCAAGTACAGGTAACAAATTTTGTT
>CAXBHA010000025.1:0-12394 GCA_963974955.1 uncultured Yeosuana sp.
ACAGAAGATCCTACTTCTATCAATTTTTTATAATATTCTAATTCCCCGTAATTATCTTTTGATAAATAATGAGCGGCAAAAAAAAGCACCAAATATTCAAGAGCCCTAGTGCCAATAATAGCACTGCCAAATATTAAATAATTCTTATTTAAAAGATTTTTTAACAATTAGATTTTTTAATTAAAAATATTCTCATTTATATTAATTCAAAACACCACAAAAATCCAATACCACTTTATCCTTAGATATTTCTAAATATTTAAACTCCTTATGTGCTACTAAAAACACAATAATATCAGCTTTTTCAGCAGCTTCTTTATAGCCGGTAATTTTAAACACCTTATGTTCAGTTATATTAGGCTCAACAATATAATATTCTTCATTATTGGCATTTTGCAATACCTTTTGAGCAATATATTTTGCTGGCGACTCTCTTAAATCATCAATATTTGGTTTAAAAGCTAAACCCATTAATGCTATGCTAGGTTTACGCCCATTTTTTAACTCAAACTCCAACTTTGCTGTTTGCACTTTTTCAGCACACCAAAACGATTTGTAATTGTTAATTTCACGTGCCTTTCCAATGATTTTAGACTCCATGGGGTAATCTGATACAATAAAATAAGGATCTACAGCAATGCAGTGACCACCAACACCACAACCTGGTTGTAAAATATTAACTCTAGGGTGTTTATTGGCTAAAGCAATGAGTTCCCAAACATTAATATCAGCTTTATCACAAATAAGTGACAGCTCATTAGCAAAAGCTATTTGCACATCTCTAGATGAGTTTTCTACCAGCTTGCACATCTCCGCAGTACGCGCATTTGTTTTATGTAAATCACCCTTGATAAATTGATTATAAAACGCTATTGCTTTTTCGGTAGATTTTTCATCTACTCCTCCAATTACACGGTCGTTATGTACTAATTCATACATTACATTACCTGGCAACACACGCTCTGGACAATAGGCAATGTGTAATTTGTTTTTTAATTCTGGCCGTTCTGAATAGATTAAATGCATCATCTTTTCTGTAGTCCCAATAGGAGAAGTCGATTCTATAATATATAAATCGTCTTCTTTTAATAATGGCAAAACAGCTTTAGTTGCTGCTTCAACAAACGAAATATCTGGTTCGTTTTTAGCCTTAAAAGGTGTTGGGACAACAATTAAATAGGTTTTTGCTTCAACAGGTGTTGTTGCTGCTTTTAAATAGCCTCTTTTTACAGCATTGGCTACCGCTATATCTAATTCAGGCTCTACAATATGTATTTCCCCTCCATTTATTGTTTCTACAACTTTAGGATTAATATCTACACCGTGAACATAAGTTCCATTTTGTGCTATCAAGGCTGCTGTTGGTAAACCAATATAGCCTAAACCTATCATAACAACTTCTGGTTGATTCATGAATCTAAATTTATTTTAAGTTTAATATGTATTTTACAATACGCTCACAGGCTTTACCATCACCATAAGGATTGTGCAATTTACTCATTGAATGATACGCTGCTTTATCTTGTAATAAACTATTGGCTTTATCTATAATTTTGTTTGTATTTGTACCTACTAACAAAACGGTTCCTACTTCCACCGCTTCTGGACGCTCTGTAGTATCTCTCATTACCAAAACAGGTTTTCCTAAACTTGGTGCTTCTTCTTGTACGCCACCACTATCAGTAATAATTAAATATGCCTTTTCCATCAACCATACAAAAGCGGGATATGAAAGTGGTTTAATAAGTTTAACATTAGAGATACCTTCTAATAAATCGTAAACAGGTTTCTGTACATTTGGATTTAAATGTACTGGATATATAATTTCTGTATCCGAATTTGTATTAGCAATTTGCTTTAAAGCCTCACAAATATTAATAAAGCCTTGACCGTGATTTTCCCGACGGTGACCTGTTACTAAAATAAGTTTTTTGTTCACATCCACAACGGATTTTAAAAATTCAATTTCTGAATCTTTAAAATCTTGCTGAGTTACTTTTTTTGCACTAAAGTTTAAAGCATCTATAACTGTATTTCCTGTTACCAGAATATGCTGCTCCGAAATATTTTCATTAAGTAAATTCCTTTTTGAAGTTGCTGTTGGTGCAAAGTGATGATCTGAAATACGTCCCGCAATACTTCGGTTGATTTCTTCAGGAAAAGGCGATCGCTTATTAAAAGTTCTTAAACCAGCTTCCACATGACACACTTGAGCTCCCGAATAAAATGCTGCAATACTTGCTGCCATAGTGGTTGTGGTATCTCCGTGAACATATACATAATCGGGCTTAAAATCTTCTAAAATTGGTTTTAAATTTGTTATAATATCTGCCGTTAAAGTATATAAATTTTGATTTGGTTTCATCAAATCTAAATCGTAATCAGGGACGATTTCAAAAAACAACAAGACTTGGTCTAACATTTCACGATGTTGTGCCGTAATACAGACCTTAGTTTCAAAAGTTTCTAAATGTTCTTGAAAAGCCTTAACTAATGGAGCCATTTTAATGGCTTCGGGACGAGTTCCAAAAACAATAAGGTTTTTCTTTTTCATTTAGATAGATTTGGTTAAAACACTATTTTTAGGTCGCCTTGCAAAAGTAATGTATTTGTTTCCCTTTACAAGATTCGTCTTGTTTTTTAAATTATTTTCCGACAAAATTTGATTTGCAAAATCAAACCATGTCATTGCAGCACCATCAGAGTAGTGTTTAATACCATAACCTGTAAATTTATTAATTACTAAATCCATGATATATTTTGCTAAACTTTCTGTATTTGTAGGGCAACCTATTTGCTTATCTGTAACAAAAAGCTCTTTTTTAGTTTTTGCCTTTTCTAAAATAGTTCTATAAAAATTATTCCCGTATTTTTTACTGTACAACCAAGAGGTTCGTATAATAAAGTAATCGGTTAATATTTCTTGGATATATTGCTCACCTAATAACTTTGACTTGCCATATTCATTAATTGGATTTGGTAAATCGTCTATTGTATATGGCTCTCCTTTTTCTCCATCAAACACATAATCGGTTGAAATATGAATTAAAATAGTGTTAGTTTCCTTACAGGCTTCTGCTAAATTTTTAACTCCTATGGCATTTACTTTAAATGCTATTTCGGGCGTTTTTTCAGCTTGTTCAACATTGGTATATGCGGCACAATTGATGCAATAATCAAAATAATTTTTCTTAAAATACTTTTTTACTTGTATTTCTTCACTGATATCCAACTCTTCTTTTGATAGAAACGTTAAATTTAATTCTGTTTTGTTATCATAAAGTTCTTTAAACGTTAACCCCAATTGACCCTTTGAACCAGTAACCAATATGGTTGTTGGTTGTTGGTTATTGGTTATTGGTTTATTTAATCCTTTTTCCATGCTAAAACACGCTATTTACTTTTGTATTACGACCCATTAACTATGTTGAGATTTCTACCACTGTTTTGTATGTGGGTTGTAGCGCCTACTGGCGGCTGGTGTTTCGGTATGTACTTCTCCAAATGCACGGCTTAGAAAACCCATAAGATAGTGTTATAAGTAATGACAAACCGAGCCATAGCTTACGGGGTTTTTAGCAATAGGATTTCATTACTGTACCCAGTTTTCTATTGTGATATTAGAAATACGCTCAAATTCCTTAACATTTTCCGTAACCATAATTAGCTTGTTTGCAATTGCGGTAGATCCAATTAAAAGATCAAAATCACTTATCATTATTCCCTCTTTTCGTAATCGGACTTTTTCTTTGGCGTAAATTGAGATTGAATTAAAAATTGGAAGAATTTTAACTTGTTCTGAAAAATTGTCGATGATTTTATAATTCTTTTTGGGATTTGGGCTATTTTCCGCACCAAAAATCAATTCTGCCAAAGTGATTTCTGAAATTGCACAGTCCTCAATATCCATTTCTTGAAATTTTTCAATCAAGTTGTCTTTTCCGCGAAAAAGATGGATGCAGATGTTTGTGTCAAGTAAATATGTCATTATAAACTTGCAGTATTTCGTTTTTCAACTCTCGAAGATTTGATGTCTCTTATTATTTCGTCTGAAGTTCTTTCATCTTCCCATGTTCCAAAAACCGATTTGATATCAAATTTTTTTTTTGATTTTGTTTCTATTGATTTCGTCAACTTAATTATCAGAGCTTTTTTGGCATTGTTATCCAAATTTTTCAAGTACCCGAAATATTTGTCCAATATTTTATTTGAAATTGTTAAACTTCCCATTTTTTCGTTTTGTTTGCAAGATACTCAATTTATCATAATGTTTGCTCGGCATTGTTGGCAACGTTGTGGTACATGTACTGTCGTGGGTCTCGGAACTAACCTCTCCAGATAAAAACCGGCATTGGGACATCCGCAGGATTTCCCATGTGAGGACCAACCAAGCCATAGCTTATACGATATTAGCGCTCATTTTTTTCTTTCATTTTTAGAAAATTCAATGGTGTCATAACTGCAATTGAAGAATTCCTATAATCTTTTATGTTTCGAGTAATAATGGCATCCAAATCTTTAATCGTTAGGGCAGAAGAATATTGAACAGAATCTTCATAATCTGTAAAATTATTCTTTAATGCTTGAATGATTTCCTTTTTTGTCGTCCCAACAATTTCAGTCATTTCAGTCAATGTCTCAACAACTTCAAGAGTCTTTTTGTGTCCTAAAAACCTCCTAACTATATAGTAAATGTTATTGATACTTACAGCAGACAGATACAATCTTACATGTCCTTGTTCATTTAGTTCAAAAAGTTCACTTGCAGGGTTTGCGTGCGTTTCTCGGTCAGTAAAAAAGTCAATAACCACGTCTGAATCTACAAAAAGTTTATACGCCATATTTTTTTGAAAGTTCTTCGTTTAAAATTTGTTTATAGTCAAAATTATCATCGGTTTTAATAATTCCTCTTAATCTTCTAACTTTAGGGGAAAGTTGTTTTTCCTTGGTTTTCATTCTTTTGACAGTAACAAACTTGAAATAGTTTTCAACCATTTCCGAAAGACTTTGTCCTTTCTCTTTTGCATATTCTTTTGCAATTTCAATGACCTCTTTTTCTATTGTCAACGTTAATTTAGTATTCATAACAATTTTCTTTTTAACAAAAATACGTGTTTTATTTTATATTTGCAACACGTGTTTTTTTTAAATGAGAGCTATTGTAACGTTCCTCCTTCTGAATGACAAGCTATATATTATTATGACCTTACTTATGTCATTCAGAGCGTAGCGAAGAATCTCCGCAACAATCATTAATCACATACTAATTCAGATTCTTCAGTCACTTCATTCCTTCTGAATGACAAGCCCTATGTCATTCAGAGCGTAGCGAAGAATCTCTTATGCTTATCAATAAGACCACTGATCTAGATTCTTCAGTCACTTCGTTCCTTCTGAATGACAATGTACCTAAAAACAGCATGTTTTAAATAATGGTAACTCTAAATCTTTATCCGAAATGATAAGTTCTTTTTTAGAAAATTTCCAATCAATATTTAAATCTTTATCGTTATAAACAATCCCACTTTCTGAGGCCTTGTTATAAAAATTATCACACTTATAAGAAAAAATGGTATCGTCTTCTAACGCCAAAAAACCATGTGCAAAACCTTTAGGTATATATAATTGCTTATGTTCTTGGTCATCTAAAATTATTGAAATATGTTTTCCAAACGTTGGTGAGCCCTCTCTAATGTCCACACAAACATCTAAAACCTTCCCTTTAACAACGCTGACCAGTTTTGCTTGGGCGTGTTTGCCTTTTTGAAAATGTAAGCCTCTTAATACGCCTTTGTTGGATTTTGATAGATTGTCTTGAACAAAATTCGTTGAGACTTCCGTTTCCTTTTCAAATGCATCCTTATTAAAACTTTCAAAAAAATAGCCTCTTTTATCCTCAAAAATTTTTGGGGTTATCACAAAGCAGCCTTTTAAATATGTTTCTTCAACTGTCATGTTTTATTTTTGATTATCTGTAATTTGTCATAAACCAAAAAAAATATAATGATCTTGTCATTCCGAGGCTACGAGGAATCTCATTGATTATCAATAGATTCCTCACTTCGTTCTGATTGACAAACTTATCATTATGTATAATGGCGGACATTCAATTTTATTTTAATTGTTGAAGATAGTGACCATAGCCACTTTTAAGTAATGGTTCTGCCAATTTATGTAATTGGGCTTTATCAATATAACCCATTTTATAAGCGACCTCTTCAATGCATCCTATTTTTTGGCCTTGGCGCTCTTCGATCACTTGTACAAATTGCGAAGCTTGCATAAGCGACGTAAATGTTCCCGTATCTAACCAAGCGGTCCCTTTATCCAATAATTCAACTTTTAACTTATCCTTATCCAAATACGCTTTATTTACATCGGTTATTTCCAATTCTCCTCTATGGCTAGGTTTTATGTTTTTGGCTATTTCTACAACAGAATTATCATAAAAATAAATACCCGGAACTACATAATTAGATTTAGGTTTCTTAGGTTTTTCTTCAATGGATATTACGTTGTTATTAGTGTCAAATTCCACAACACCATACCGTTGTGGATCTTGTACATGGTAGGCAAAAATAACACCTCCTTTTGGATTGATGTTTGCCTGTAAGGTTTCGTTTAATCCAGAACCATAAAAGATGTTATCGCCTAAAATAAGGGCTACACTTTCACTTCCAATAAATTTCTCACCTATTATAAAAGCTTCTGCCAAACCGTTTGGCTGTTCTTGTACAGCATATTCAAAGCGACAACCATACTCTTTTCCGTCTTCTAAAAGCGCTTTAAAACGCGGCGTGTCTTTAGACGTAGAAATAATTAAAATATCCTGAATTCCTGCTGACATTAACGTGGTTAACGGATAATAGATCATGGGTTTATCATAAATAGGCATCAATTGTTTGCTCACCACTTTAGTTAGTGGATGTAATCTGGTTCCTGAACCGCCTGCCAAAATAATGCCTTTCATTTATCCTTTATATTTTTTTATATACCAATCTATCGTTTTTCTTATACCCGATTCAAAATTTTCTTTTGCTTTCCATCCTAATTCAGATTCAATTTTAGTGGCATCAATGGCATACCTAAAATCATGTCCTGGTCTATCCTTAACAAATTGGATTTGTTCTTTGTAAGATGTTTTTTTAGGTTGTATTTCATCTAAAATATCACAAATAGTATTTGCTATATATAAATTATTGCGTTCATTTTTCCCTCCAATGTTATAGGTGTCTCCTAAGTTTCCCTTTTGAAAAACCAAATCAATCCCTTTACAATGGTCTTCTACATATAACCAATCACGAATGTTTGTGCCTTTACCATAAATAGGTACATTTTCTCCTGACAAGGCTTTTTTGATAATAGTTGGGATCAGTTTTTCATCGTGTTGTTTAGGCCCATAGTTATTAGAACAATTTGTTGTAACTACATTCATACCATAGGTGTGAAAATAGCTTCTCACTAAAAAATCGGATGATGCTTTAGACGCGCTATACGGACTATTGGGAGCATAGGGCGTTTGTTCTGAAAAGAACCCCGTTTCTCCTAAAGCACCATACACCTCATCGGTTGAAATATGATGAAATCTAGAGTTTTTATGTTCATTCTTAATTTGATGTGGCGACTTTACCCAATGATTCTTCGCTACATCCAACAGATTAAAGGTTCCAAAAACATTGGTCTTTATGAATGCATCAGGATTAGAAATGGAATTATCTACATGCGATTCTGCCGCAAAATGAATCACTCCTTCAAAATTGTACTCTTGAAATAAGCTTTCTAATAAATTTCTATTACAAATATCTCCTTGAACGAAGTGATAGTTATAATGATTGTTTACTTCTTCAAGATTTGAAACCTTGCCGGCATAAGTCAACTTATCTAAATTGACTATTTTAATTTCAGGATGTTTTTTAAGGAAATAAGGAATAAAATTAGACCCTATAAACCCCGCACCTCCTGTTACTAAAATAGTCATGTCGTTTACTCTTTTTTATAATTCTTAAGATACTTGTTCACAGATACCAATCCTAAAATTAATAGGGTTATGCTTAACAATACAAAAGGGAGTAGAAGCTTATAACTGTTTAAAAACCCTTTTACTTTTACGCCTTTTCTAGGAAAATCTGAGATAACGTTTAAGATACTGGACTTATTGGCGCGCTCTTCATTAAGTTCCACTAAGCCAGCCTTTAATTCATCCAATTTATTGATTAATGATAATTCCTTGTTTTCCTTTCCCCCATTCTCACCCAAGCTAATACTAGTGCCTTCCATTGGTTTGTCAGCCTCCTTAAGCATGACCTTTTTATATAATAATTGAAGGGAGTCTATTTCAGTGATTTGTTTGTTATAAATACTGTCTTGTAATTTTATATTGATATCACTTATATCTTTCTGAAGGTTAAAATAACCGTTTCTAGAAATTGAACTGATTATTGCCGGTTGAATTTTTTTGGCAATACTGTTATCTGTGGCTATTACCGAAATGGTGTGAAAACGGGCGTCAAAAGAATTGAAATTCTTAAGATACGATTTCATGTCTATTGTTTTTTGGGTTGTTGAATCTAAGGAACGGACAAACTTATCGAATAATTGGACTTTCTGATTTTCATCAGAATACGATTCAACAGAAAACTCTTTTATAGAGAAGGCTTCGTTTTTAGAAATATTTAAAGCCTCTGACAGTGCCGTAGAATCTTCAGCATCAGCTAGTTCATTATAAAAGTTAATGTTGTTATATAACTGCTGTACACTGTTAAAATTTGGCTCAACCACCATAGTGGAAATAAATTTAGGCTTCTTTATCGTGTCTAAATAAAATCCAATCGAAAACCCTAAAACACCAACAATAGCAAGTTTTATGAAGTGTTTTTGTATGAACAATAAAAACAGAATAATAATATGGAATATCCCTGTAAAAATACTGGCTATAAATCTAAAAAACCGATTAAATGCATTGCCGATAAGCTTAAATAATTGTCCTAAATCGACTTCTTCAGATTGCTGTGGTTGTGGCAATTCGTTACTCATAATTGTATCCTTGTATTAGTTAAATAATTGCTCTAATATTTTCCGTGTTATTAAATAGGTAGGGCGAACTCCTGAAGTTCCTAAGCCTCCTGATGCTAATGTGCTACCTGTTTCCAAAGGATTATCACTGGCGTAATACGCGTATCGTACTTTTACATTGGGACTTATGCTGCCACGAACTTTTGATGCTGCTTGAATGGCCTTTTGATAATGGGCGCCTTCCATTTCCAATCCAATGACACTCCATGTTGAATTGTGAAAGAATTTTAATATATCTTTATTTTGTAAGGACGTTCCTAAAACCGTAATCATGGCGCCTTCATAGACGTTTACACCTTGCCCTTCCAGATCGTTTTTAGATAGCTCATTTTTAAACGGATAATTATCTGCGGTTCCTTCGAAAATATGCGCCGATGGAATCATAATATCGCCTTTACCGCCTTCTAAAATACCTGCTTTTCCCATAATGGAAACTGATTCCACATTTAAATAAATTTTCTTTCCTTTTGCTTTATATGGTTTCAATAATTCATCAATCGTTTCATAGGCCTGTTCACCAAAAGCATAGTCCATGACCAATATAACGGGTTCGTCAGATTTTAAGATGGTTTCATTAACGGTGAAGTCGGTTTTTGAAAAATCTATTTTTGTGGTGTCAAAAATTTGGACGTCAATATTAGTCCCAGAGGCATCAGGAATAAAAGTCATTCCATGTTGTAAAGCTTCTTTGGTCACTTTGTCTCGAAGCTCACTATTACTAGAGTTGCTTAAGTCTTCATATACTTGAAATGCCGTCTTTTTAGACATCAAAGTCTTTAATGCGTTTGGAGCAAACAAGGTGTTCATTACACTGTGCATATTCGCACTTATAATATGAATAGGGCGTTCAAGTAGTCCTTTTTTGTAAAGTGTGTCTTTTATATTATTGGCCCATATCTCCCCATGAATATGGTGACCAAGCCGCTCCCTTAAAACCGGGCTAAAAGTAACGGTTCGCTTGTTGTTGTTTATTTGTTCCTCAATAGCTAACTTGCCCAACCAATAAATAATTTGCAACAATCTTTCGGGTTGTGATGGCGTTGCAAAATCATCATAAATTCCTTGCAATTCATTAAAGGTTCTGCCTAATATATTCGCCATATGTGTAATGGCTATTTCCCGCTCTGGTTGTGTTAATTTTTTTCTTGATAACGCAGCGCTTTCAAGTTTTATCCAATCTCTGGTTGTTGAGCCAATTTCATCAATTAGGACGCGATTACTGATTTTATGGGATTCGACAAAAAGAAACGTAAGATGGGTTAAAATATCATAAATTTCCGATCTTCCGCGCGTGATTTCAATGTTCATCTGTTCCGAATCAATTCTGTAACAATTACGCCGTCTTTTCTCTGGGATTATGGGTTTAAAATGCGAATTTGAATACCCCTCCTCACTAGTTAAATTTATAAATGTACACTCTTCAATGCCATGGGGCAATCTGTCCACAACATATAATAAGCCATCCAATTCTGCTTTTTCCTCTCCTATGGAACCATAAATTTCAGGCCTTAAAAGCAATAAGGACTGTCTCAAGGTTTCTCCCGAAACACCCATGGGCTTATAAAAACCTCGATTAAACAAATGACGCATAGTAATGTACATGCGCTCTATCGCGTTAGAACTTTCTTGAGCTCTTGTTCGTTCGTGTTTTTTTATGTTTTTCATTTTGTATGTTAACTGCGCAAAGATAATACTATTTGACCAAACCCAACTGTGGTAAATCCTCTACTATTTTTCTGTCATTTGATAAACGAGGGATTTTATTTTGGCCCCCTAATTTTCCAACAGATTTCATATATGCTTTAAACCCTCCTGTTTTAACTTTAGTGATTTTGAGTGGCTGCAATACCTTTCCTTGTATTAAATCAAAATAATAGCTGTTTTGTTGTTGAAGAGACCCGTCAATTTTTTTCGAAAATTCCAATAAATCTGTTGGTTCATTTTCAAACTCTACAAACCATTCATGGTATGGCAACCCTTTTTGGGGATTTATTTGGGGAGCCACTGTGAATTCTGAAATACGCACATTTGTATGTGCGGTTGCTTCCATCATGGCTTGTTCCACTTCTTTTCCTATAACATGCTCTCCAAATGCTGAAATAAAGTGTTTGATTCTGCCCGAAACAATGACTCTGTAAGGCTTTAATGATGTAAATTCTACGGTGTCACCAATGTTGTACCCCCAAAGCCCTGCATTGGTTGAGATAATCATTACATAATTTACGCCTAATTCAACATCTTTAATTGTAATTCGTTTCGGATTCTCATTAAAAAACCCGGTGGTTTTCACAAACTCATAAAAAATTCCTGAATTTAACTGTAACAACATTCCTTTTTCGTTTTGTTTATCCTGAAAAGCAAAAAACCCTTCACTGGCAGGATATAACTCAATACTATCTACTTTTCTTCCAATAAGATTCTCGAATTTTGCGCGGTATGGTTCGTAATTAACACCTCCGAAAATGAATACGTTGAAATTCTTAAAAATGTCGCCAACTTTTTTACCGGTTTTTTGTTGAAGTTTTTCAAAATACATTTGCACCCACGACGGAATACCAGAAATGATAGTCATGTTTTCCGGAAGTGTTTCCTCAACAATAGCATCTACTTTTGTTTCCCAGTCTTCAATGCAATTGGCTTTATAGGAAGGCAATCTGTTTTTTTGAAGGTATTTAGGCACATAATGTGCTACAATTCCCGAAAGCCGTCCTAATTGAATTCCGTTTTTTGTGTCAAGAACCGGACTTCCCTGTAAAAATATCATTTTGCCATCGACAAACTTGCTCTGCCCAGTTTCGTGAATATATAACAATATGGCATTTCTAGCCGCTTCAATATGGTATGGCATACTCTCTTTAGTAATCGGAATGTATTTTGAGCCCGAAGTGGTTCCAGATGTTTTTGCGAAATAAATAGGTTTTCCAGGCCAAAGGACATTCTCCTCTCCAGCAACAACCTGTTCTACATAGGGTTTAAGGTCTTCATAATCTCTTATAGGAACTCTCTTAATGAAATCGCTAAATGAATTAATACCAATAAAGTCATGATCCCTTCCAAATTTAGTTTCTGCCGCTTTACTTATTAATTCTTCAAAAACTTTTTGTTGCGTTTCAAATGGTTTGTTTGCCCATTTTTGAATTTGGCAGTAAACTAGTTTTGCAAAAGGTTTTGCCAGAGTGGATTTTAATGATATCATTATTTAAAATCTATAAAGTTGGTTGGATTAACGGGATAGCCATCATTCCATAGTTCAAAATGCAGGTGTGGTCCTGTTGAGAGTTCGCCCGTATTTCCCGTAGTCGCAATGACCTCTCCGGCTTTT
>CAXBHA010000026.1:0-12176 GCA_963974955.1 uncultured Yeosuana sp.
TCAAGGAGAACCTCTATTTAGGAACAAACCAAGGACTATTCTTTAAAAATATTAATGGGTCTGATGCATTTAAACTTATGCGCGGTACCCAAGGACAGGTTTGGAGTTTAAGGCTAATAGATGACACTCTTTTCTGCGGACACAATTCAGGAACCTTTATAATAAAAGAAAGTGAAGCAATTAAAATAACCAATGTTCAAGGAACCTGGGATATTGCCAAAATGGAAAAATTTCCAGGTTTATTACTGCAAGGAAATTATGATGGGTTATATATATTGGAGAAAAGTAAGAATTCTTGGGAATTAAGGAACAAATTAGAAGGTTTTGAAAACTCCTCAAGATATTTTGAAACCTATCAAAACAAAATCTTTGTTAACCATGAGTATAATGGGGTTTTTGAAATGGATGTGGATAGTAGTTTTAAGGTAGCAAGAAACCTTAAAATAGACACTACTATCAAGGGTGCGAATTCTGGTATATGAATTACTATATGCCTATAAAAAGGGAATATTAAAATATATCGCTGATACTGGGGTATTTGTAAAAGATAGTTTATACAGTCAGGTATACACAGATGAAAATTATGAATCGGGTAAATTAATTTTAACTGATAATGAAAATGTTCTATGGTTTTTCACAAAACATAATATAACTTTTGTTAGCCGCAATCAATTGACAAATGATGCTAAAATTAATATAGTGCCATTGAAGAAAGAATCCAGAAGTGGTATTTTAGGATATGAAAGCATTACTAAATTAAACAAATCCGAATATTTAATAGGTACTACCTCTGGGTATATCATTTTTGATATTGATAATTTAAGGATCAAGGATTTTGAAGTTTTTATAAGTCAGGTTACTAATCGAACTCATAACGGTGCAGAATCACTACAGGAAAAAGACGTTATTGGTGATTTTACATCGGAAAACAATACCATAAGTATAGCTTATTTTACCCCAGAGTATTTTAAGCTTATGAAGCCGGAATATCAGATACAGCTTGGTGGCGATAGAACCACTTGGAGTCCTTGGTCTGATAATTACACTACTACTTTTGAGAATTTATCATATGGCATGTATACCTTTAAGGTAAGGAGTAGGATTGGCAATATGATGTCATCCAACACAGCCACTTATTCTTTTTCTATCGCTAAGCCTTGGTACATATCTAATATTATGATTGCATTATATGTATTAGGTGTACTCTTATTTTCTTTAATGATGCATACCCTATATAGGCGTTACTACAAACGCCAACGAGAAAAACTTATTCTTAAAAATAAACGAGAATTGAAATTCGCTAAAGTTGAAAGCGAAAGGGAAATTATGAAGATTAAGAATGAAAGATTAGAAGTTGAGTTTAAAAGTAAGAGTAAGGAGCTGGCAGCTTCTACCATGAACATTATAAAGAAAAATGAATTGTTTTCCAATATAAAGGAGGAACTGAATAAAATAGGTGCGAAAGAAACATTAAAACCTGTGATTAAAATTATTGATAGTAATTTGAATCAAAATAATGAGTGGGAACTTTTTCAAGAGGCTTTTGATAATGCGGATATTGGTTTTTTAAAGAGGGTCAAAGCCCTACATCCAAAACTTTCTCCCAATGACCTTAAACTATGTGCTTATTTACGTTTAAATCTATCTTCTAAGGAGATTGCCCAAATTCTAAATATTTCTCCTAGGAGTGTTGAGATAAAGCGATATAGATTACGAAAAAAATTAAAACTTCAACACGAGGATAACCTAGTTAATTATTTATTGGAGATATAGTATTCCTCAACATTAGAATAAAACCTCAACATTACCTATACAAAGTAGATTTTCATATTCTCTTTATAGACAAAAATCGAATTGTAAATACCCTTCCAATAGCCAATATCCATAGCGTATTTGATAGTTTTTAGATGATTATATTATTATGTATGTTTTTTGTTGAGGTCTTTTTTGTGGATTTCGTAATTTTTGATGATATGTTTATAGAATCAAAAATGCGTCTATGAATTCACTTTAAAGCAAACTACTAAAGCTCACAGTTCTATTGGCTAGAACTTAGATGTTTGCTCAAACGAGTATAGTTGAGGTTGTCAACAATGATAATGGTTCTCAATTGATGGTAAATGGTCAAGAGTTCATGATAAACTCTATGTGGAGGTGATGCTGGCTGTAGTGTAATTGCTAACATAGATAATATTTCAGTTATACTTAACCCTTAGAACTAAATGATATTTGATAGTTCATTTACCTATTAAGTAACTGATTAAATTAAGGATTTTGTTCTCGAATAGATGAAAAAGTATTTTTAAAAACCAAAAATAGTTTGGCATTAAAGCTATTTTTTGCCAACCTACTTTTTAGATTTCACTTATAAAAACAGGAATAGTTAATGTCGCAAAAAGATATATATAGTTCTAAACAAATGCATATGCAAAAGGAAATTACTTGCAAACTGGTCCAGTTTGAAAATGAGAACTATTACAAGATTTCAAATACCGATACCATGAGACCTTTTTTTATGAGCATTGTTAGTGATTCAAATCACTGGATGTTCATTTCTAGCAATGGCGGACTAAGTGCAGGTAGAAAAGACAGCGATAACGCGCTGTTTCCCTATTATACAGATGATAAGATCACAGAATCTTTTGATACTACTGGTAGCAAAACTATTTTTCAAGTGATCAATTATGGTAAGAAAAGAGTATGGGAACCTTTTTCGAATAGATATACAGGTGTTTTCAAGGTTACGAGGAACTTGTATAAAAATGAATTTGGCAATAAAGTTGTTTTCGAAGAAATCAACCACGATTTAGGTCTAACATACCAATATCAATGGAATTTGAGTAATCTTTTTGGTTTTGTTAGAAAGAGTAAACTAATCAACCATTCAGAAAAGATTGTTCAGGTAAAAGTCTTGGATGGGATCCAAAATATTATGCCGTTCGGGGTAGCCGCAAATACACAACAGGCCAGTAGTAATTTGGTTGACGCGTACAAAAGGAGTGAATTGATACACGATTCAGGATTAGGTATTTTTGCTCTAAGTGCTATAATTGTCGATAAAGCAGAACCCAGTGAAGCTTTGAAAGCCAATGTTGTATGGTCGCTTGGTCTTGATAACCCTACCTTTTTGTTATCAGCTGCACAGTTAGATGATTTTAGATTAGGTAATGACATCTGCGAAGAGGTAGATATTAAGGCAGAAAGAGGAGCTTATTTTGTGGTAACCGACTTAGAGCTTAGTTCTAGTGGGGACAAACAGTGGGCAATAATGGCCGATGTAAACAAAAGTTCTGCCAAAGTTATCAGTATGTCCGAAAAAATTAAACTAATGCAATGGGATTGGGAAACTGTTTTTGAAGACGTTGAATTAGGCACTAAAAATCTTTTAAAACTTGCTTATGCCTCAGATAGTAAACAACTTACAGCAGATAAAAGAAGAAATACTAGGCATTACTCCAATGTGATGTTTAATATTATGCGGGGTGGAATTTTTGATAATAATTATAGTATTGAAAAGGAAGACTTTATTGAATATATGGCCAAAGGTAATACTGAGGTTTATAACAAAAACAAAGAAATTTTAAACCAACTTCCCCAATCTTTTGAACAAAAGCATTTGAAAGAGGTAGCTTGGAAAAGTGACAATAAGGATTTTAGGAGGTTGTGTATGGAATATTTACCCCTAAAATTTAGCAGACGTCATGGGGACCCCAGTCGCCCTTGGAACAAATTTTCTATAAATACGGTTTCTGAGGAGGGTAAAAAAATATTGGACTACGAGGGAAACTGGAGGGATATTTTTCAGAATTGGGAAGCCTTGGTCCATTCTTATCCAAGTTTCATAGACAGCATGATTTTCAAATTCTTGAATGCAACCACCTTTGATGGGTATAATCCGTATAGGGTGACCAAAGATGGTTTTGATTGGGAAACTATAGAGCCAGACGACCCTTGGTCTTATATAGGGTATTGGGGGGATCACCAAATCATCTATCTATTAAAGTTTTTAGAGTTTAGTGAGCAGCATCACCCAGGAAACCTAGCCAATTATCTTAGTGAAAAAATATTTGTTTATGCAAATGTTCCATATAAAATAAAGGATTATCAAGCAATTTTAGAAAACCCAAAGGATACCATAATTTTTGATAAAGAATTAGATGCGGAAATCCGCAAAGAGCGTTTATATCTTGGTGCCGATGGAGCCTTGTTGAAAGACCCTAAAGCATCAATCTATAAGGTGAATTTGGCAGAAAAATTGTTGGCTACTGTTTTGGCAAAGGTGTCCAATTTGATTCCTGAAGGAGGAATATGGATGAATACCCAAAGACCGGAATGGAATGATGCCAACAATGCCTTGGTAGGGAATGGGGTCTCTATGGTGACGCTTTATTATTTAAGACGGTTCCTAACCTTTTTTAAAGAGATGGTTGAGAATTCTTCAAATCAAAAACTACCTGTATCCCAAGAACTTAAAAGCTTTTTAGAAGCAACGGTAATAACGCTTCAACAAAATACAACATGCTTATCAAATGCTGTTAGTGATACTGATCGTAGACGAATTATGGATGGTCTGGGTATGGCAGCAAGTACCTATAGAACTACAATTTATACTGATGGATTTTCGGCCAATAAGAAGGATATTTCTAAAAATGAGTTGGTACGATTCTCAGAATTGGTACTTATGTTTTTAGATCAATCCATTAAGGTCAATAAACGAGAGGATAATTTATACCACGCCTATAACTCGATGACGGTAGAAAATGATAAAGAAGTTTCTATTTCGTATTTATCCGAGATGTTAGAAGGTCAGGTAGGGGCTTTAAGTTCAGGTTATTTATCAGGTATTGAATCCTTACAGCTACTGGATGCCCTAAAGAACAGTAAATTATTTAGGGCGGATCAATACTCTTACCTACTGTATCCAAATAAGGATTTACCAAGATTTACGGATAAGAATAATATTCCTTCAGAACAAATCGAAGAATCCAAGCTGGTGAACCAGTTGATAAAAGATGGTAATGTTAGTATTGTAGAAAGGGATGTTGTGGGCAATTATCATTTTAATGGTGCCTTTAATAATGCGAATAGTCTAAAAAGTGCTTTATCAAAATTACCACAAAGCCAATATGGTGAATTGATAGAAAAGGACAAGGAGTTACTATTATCCATTTTTGAATCAATTTTTGATCATAAATCCTTTACCGGTAGGTCAGGAACATTTTATGGTTATGAAGGTTTAGGTTCTATCTATTGGCACATGGTCTCCAAGTTGTTATTAGCGGTTCAAGAAACCTGTTTAAAGGCTATTAAGGATAATGAAAGCGAAGAGACCGTTGGACGATTACTAGAACATTATTATGAAATTAATGAAGGGATTGGTGTACATAAATCACCTGAATTATATGGTGCTTTCCCAACTGATCCTTACTCACATACGCCTGCAGGAAAAGGAGCACAACAACCGGGTATGACGGGCCAGGTCAAAGAGGATATTTTAAGTCGGTTTGGTGAACTTGGTGTTTTTGTGCATAAAGGCCAACTACAGTTCAAGCCAGATTTGTTGCGAAAAGATGAATTTTTAAAAACCCCATCAATTTTTGAATATGTTAATCTTACAGGGGAAGCGTTAAAAATAGATTTGGGTAATGGAACCCTTGGTTTTACGTATTGCCAAGTTCCTATTATTTATGAATTAGGACAAAAGGAATATGTTAAAGTACTATTTAAAGATGCCGCTGTCCTTGAATTTGACAAGCTAATCTTGGATGTCGAGACTAGTCGTAAAGTTTTTGAAAGAACAGAAGATATTGAAAGAATTTTAGTCTATATCATAAAATAAATAGTAAGTATTGTATGCGAAACTTAAAAAATTATGCAAAAACGGTACAGTATTTATTACTGATATTATTGGTATTCTCGTGCAATTATAATACTCAATAAGACAACAAAATGATAATGGGAGAAGAATTAGATGTAAGTGCTAAGGACATTTTAGGAAATCCGGATTATTTAGCTATTTCATTTGGTGGCTATAGGGAAAAAACACGTGAAGCTCAGCCAACAATTGAAGAGTTAAAGGATGATTTGAAAATTCTTTCGGCAATGGGTATTAAAGTGATTAGAACTTATAATGTACAAGTAGCCTTACCACATGCGGCTAATGTATTAAAGGCCATTGCAGAACTTAAAAAAGAGGCGCCAGCCTTTGAGATGTATTTGATGTTAGGCGCTTGGATAGATTGTAAAAACGCTTGGACAGAGCATACGCCAAACCACGAGGTAGAAAGCGAGCAAAATTCAGGTGAAATAGATAGGGCTGTAGCATTGGCTAAGCAATATCCTGACATTGTTAAAATTATAGCTGTGGGTAATGAGGCTATGGTAAGATGGGCAACCAGTTATTTTGTGCGGCCTAAAGTGATATTAAAATGGGTAAATCACCTACAAAAATTAAAAGAAGAAGGTGAGTTGCCAAAAGCCTTATGGATTACGAGTTCAGATGATTTTTCATCTTGGGGAGGCGGGGATAGAACCTATAGGACAGCTAATTTAGAAAAACTGATTCGTGCTGTGGATTACGTGTCAATGCATACGTATCCAATGCACAATACGCACTATAATCCCCAGTTTTGGTTGGTGCCTGTAAGTGAAAATAATTTTACTGAACGCGAAAAGGTGGAGTATGCGATGTTACGCGCCCAAAAGTTTGCGATATCGCAATATAGAGATGTGAAAGCTTATGTAGAAAGTCTATGTCCAGGTAAGCCCGTTCATATTGGAGAAACAGGTTGGGCAACCGTGTCTAGCGGGTTTTATGGAAATACGGGATCCAGGGCAACAGATGAATATAAATCTGGCCGTTATCATGAGTTGATGCGAGAGTGGACGGCTAAAGAACATATTTCATGTTTCTATTTTGAAGCATTCGATGAACAGTGGAAGGATGCAACGAATCCTGAAGGTTCCGAAAATCACTTTGGACTCATAAATTTAAAAGGTGAGGCAAAATATGCGATTTGGAACCTTGTTGATGAAGGCTTATTTATTGGACTACACCGTAATGGTAAGGCCATTTCTAAAACATATAACGGGGACAAGAAAAAATTACTTGAAGAAGTAATGGTGCCTCCAGTAAAATTATAAACTATTAAAAACTAAGAACTAGGATTTTATAAATCCTAGTTCTTATTCTGATGGAAAAGTCAAAAAAAATGGTAGCACTAAACGTTGAGGTCTATGAGACCTCGGCGAGCGGAAACAAACTCACTAGAATAACTGAGTTTGCAACGATAGGTTCGCTTTCTAGCATAACCATTCGGCCAGAGCGACAATTTCAGACGATTACTGGATTTGGAGGGTCGTTTACAGCATCTTCTGGGAATCTATTGAACAAACTAAGTCAAAAGAATAGAGACATTATTTTAAAAGCGTATTTCGCTAAAGCGGGTGCCAATTATTCATTGACTAGGACACATATGAATTCTTGTGATTTCTCATTGTCACAATATTCCTATGCGCCAGTAGGGGATGATATGACTTTAGCGCATTTTAGTATCAAGGAAGATACTAATGACCTTATCCCCATGATAAAAGATGCCATAACTGTTTCTGAAGATGGATTCAAACTCATAGCGTCACCATGGACTGCACCTCCTTGGATGAAGGATAACAATGATTGGGTTGGAGGTAAATTAGTGCCAAAATACTATGATACTTGGGCCTTGTTTTTCTCTAAATATATAGATGCTTATGGTGAAGAGGGAATACCTATTTGGGGATTTACAGTAGAAAATGAGCCCCATGGAAATGGTAACAACTGGGAAAGTATGCACTTTACACCAGATGAGATGACACACTTTGTACAACATCATTTAGGTCCAAAGTTAGAAGCCGACGGCCATGGGAATAAAATAATTTTAGGCTACGACCAAAATAGGGCGGGTTTAAAAGAATGGGTAGATAGTATGTATGCAACTGCGGAATCTTCAAAATATTTTGATGGCACAGCTATACATTGGTATGAAAGTACCTATGAAGTATTTCCTAATGAATTGCAATACGCCCACTATAAAGCGCCGGATAAATTGTTAATAGAAACTGAAGGGTGTGTTGATTCTCAAATACCTGCTTGGAAGGACGATATGTGGTATTGGAGTAAAGAAGCCACAGATTGGGGCTGGGATTGGGCTGCTGAAGACCAAAAATATTTACACCCAAAATATGTGCCTGTTAATAGGTATGCAAGAGATATTATAGGTTGTTTGAATAATTGGGTAGCTGGTTGGGTAGACTGGAATATGGTATTAGATAGGCAGGGAGGGCCAAATTGGTTTGAGAATTGGTGTACTGCACCGATCATTGTTGATCCAATTGCAGATGAGGTTTATTTTACCCCGCTATATTATACAATGGCACATTTTAGTAAATACATAAGACCAAAGGCTAAAGTTATTGGTGTAGATAAAACCGATGCCGATTTGTTGGTTACTGCTGCACAAAATCCAGATAATTCAATTGCTGTGGTTGTTTTCAATGAAGACCCTATATCAAAGCATTTTAAGTTAAAATTAAACAACAAGAATATAGCTATTAAGATTAACGCAAAAGCGATACAAACGATTATGATTTCATAATCAGAAATAAATGAACTAACTAAAAACAACACTATTATGTCTACACTAACGAATAAAGTTCCAATGGGCCAGAAAATTGCATTTGGAATTGGTATGCTTGCCAACCAAATGTTTCCTGCTTCACTAGGAATATTTATGGTGGTTTTAGTACAGGATTTAGGATTTCCTGGATGGATGTGGGGTGTAATATATTTTTTTCCTAGACTATTTGATTCATTTACAGACCCTATTATGGGATACATTTCGGATAATACCAAATCTAAATGGGGAAGACGGCGTCCCTATGTGATTCTTGGTGGCATTATCCTATGTATTTCATTTATTGCCATGTGGCAACTTTATAAGGATGCAGGGATTGATTATAATTTTGCATACTTTATGATTTGGTCATTTATATTTTACTTAGGCATTACGATTTTTAGTGTTCCTTATGTAGCTATGGGATATGAGATGAGTAATGATTTTCATGAACGTACTAATATCATGGCAACCGCCCAGTGGATTGGGCAGTGGGCTTGGGTAATTGCTCCTTGGTTTTGGGTAATCATGTATGATCCAGAGTGGTTTGAATCTGCTGAAGTCGCTACGCGGACACTTGCCCTTTGGGTGGGAATTATTTTTGCCATCTGTGCAATTGTTCCAGGTATATTTATTAAAAGTAAATCAACGTTAGATGAGGATTACTCGCCATTAAAACTAAAATATATAGGCAACAGTCTTAGGGAAATAGGTTCAGGTTTTGCCAGTGCGTTTAAAATGAAACCATTTAGAAAACTATGTATCGCTACGTTCTTAGTGTATAATGCATTTATGACGATAGCCTCTTTTTCATTTTTTATCATTGTATACCACCTTTTTAATGGTGATGCAGGTGCTGCAGGTATATGGCCAACACTTTTTGGTTGTTTAGGAGCGCTTGGAACTACTTTTTTTGTCATACCTATTGTTGCTAAGATGTCTAAAGCCATGGGAAAAAAGAAGGCCTTTTTGATTTCACAAGCAATCTCTATTTTTGGATATTTAATGCTTTGGTTCTTATTTGTTCCAGGCAAACCCTATATGTTCATTTTTGCACTTCCTTTCTTCTCCTTTGGTATAGGAAGTCTATTCTTATTGATGATGTCTATGACGGCTGATGTTATTGATTTAGATGAGCTAAATACAGGCCTAAGAAGAGAAGGGACCTTTGGGGCTATTTATTGGTTGATGGTAAAATTTGGTTTTGCAATTGCAGGCGGTTTGAGTGGAGTTATCATGAGTTTTGTTGGTTTTGATTCAGGTGAAACCTTTCAGCCTGAAGGGGCTATTGATGGTTTGCGATTGGCTTTTTCAGGAATTCCTATACTGGGAACACTCATTGCAATGTATGTAATGCGTGATTATGATGTTACTGAAGAGCGCGCAGGTGAAATTAGGGATGCATTGGATAAAAGAGCTAGTGACAAAAATCAAAAACTAACTTCCGTGTATCAGACTGATAAATTAAATAAACTAGCAATAGCTGACCTTAATGTAGATATTTCTACTGATATTAATTTCAATTCAAAAACTGATGCCGAAATTAAGCTGTTGTTCGCTGATACACTAAATAAAGGACTTCATGGTATGTGTTTTAGTCCTTATTTAGAAGGGCAAAATATTGGCGATGAGCTCTCTGAAGCACAAATACGTCAACGTATGGAAATTATTTTACCGTATACTAAATGGACACGTTCTTTCGCTTGTACACAAGGAAATGAGTTTATTCCAAAATTAGCACGTGAAAAAGGTTTGAAAACTATGGTTGGTGCTTGGATTGGTAGCGATAAAGTTAAGAATGATATTGAGATTGATGGATTAATCGAACTGGCAAAAAATGGATTTGTTGATATTGCAGTAGTAGGTAATGAAGTCCTTCTAAGAAACGAATTATCTGAAAAAGAAATCATAGGCTATATTAGAAAGGTGAAAGAAGCCTTGCCTAACATACCGGTAGGATATGTAGATGCCTATTATCAATTTATAGAGCATCCTAATTTAGTGGAAGTTTGCGATTTAGTTTTGGCTAATTGTTATCCTTTCTGGGAAGGATGTAGCATAGAAAAGTCATCTATATACTTAAAACAAATGTATGCTGGTGTGGAACGAGTTGCTAAGGGTAAACCTGTAATTATAACGGAAACAGGGTGGCCCAATAAAGGGGATAACACTAAAGGTGCTGAACCATCGGAACGTAATGCTATGAAGTATTTTATAAATAGTTCTAATTGGGCAGCACATAAAGAAATACCTATGTTTTATTTCTCATCTTTTGATGAGTCTTGGAAAATTCACCATGAAGGTGATGTAGGAGCAAGTTGGGGAATTTGGGACAAGGACGAAAAACTCAAATATAGATAAGCGATTAAATTTAAAGATTGTAGGATGCAATCCAAATGTAACTGTGTAATCTCTAGAGACTATTAATAATGTTAAAATCACCGATATATAAATGCTGTCATTAAGAGCAACTTTGGCTGTTTGAGTGATTTGGGCGTATAGTCTTGTCGAGACAATAGTAAAATAAATACGGTAGGGGTTAGTTAAACGAACGGAACAATTATAAATAAAATATAAAAAATGTCATATAGAAACGAGGAATATCATGCATACAGTGGCTTAGATTTTACAGAGCATTCAGGTATTGATTATAGTAAATATTCGAATACAGAAGATCTAAAAAAACTATGGAGAGCAACCCTAAATAAAGGTATGCATGGTCTTTGTTTTAGTATGTACGAAGATGGGCAAAAACCAGGTGACATCATTACCGTAGAACAGGTAACGAGAAGAATAGAGATTATTAAACCCTACACCCAATGGGTACGCTCTTTTTCTTGTGTTGAAGGTAACGAGCATATTCCACGTATTGCCCATCAGCATGGTATGAAAACTTTAGTGGGTGCTTGGTTGGGAAGTGATAAAGAAGACAATGAAAAGGAAATTGAAGGCTTAATTCAATTGGCTAAGGAGGGCTGTGTGGATATAGCTGCTGTAGGAAACGAGGTACTCTATAGAAATGATTTGCCTTTAAAAGAACTTTTAGGATATATCAAACGTTTCAAAGAAGCATTACCGCATATTCCTGTAGGGTATGTTGATGCCTACTATGAATTTTCAGTTCATCCAGAATTAGTTGAGCTTAGTGATGTAATATTAGCTAATTGCTACCCTTATTGGGAAGGCTGCCATATAGATGGCTCCTTAGCGCACATGCAGCAAATGTATGGACAAGCAATGCACGCCGCACAAGGTAAAAAGGTAATCATTACGGAGACAGGGTGGCCAAGTGAAGGTGGAAGTTTGAGAGGTGCTTTTTCTTCTGAAGAAAACGCTATGAAGTATTTTATAAATACACAAGCTTGGGCTTCAAACGCTAATATAGATACGTTTTATTTCTCTTCTTTTGATGAGTCTTGGAAAACAGGTGATGAGGGAGACGTAGGGGCTTATTGGGGGCTATGGGATAAGGACGAAAAATTGAAATTTTAATTAACTCCTTAACTTTCAATTAAATAGAATACA
>CAXBHA010000027.1:0-12141 GCA_963974955.1 uncultured Yeosuana sp.
ACAAAACTAGGATGACCTGTAGCACAACCTAAATTTACTAAACGGCCTTCGGCTAAAATGATAATATCCTTACCATTAATTGTGTATTTATCTACTTGTGGTTTAATGGTGTTTTTAGTGTGACCGTGATTTTTATTTAACCAAGCCATATCAATTTCATTATCGAAATGTCCAATATTGCAAATAATGGTTTTGTCTTTAACAGCTTCAAAATGTTTCGCTTGTACAATATCTTTATTTCCTGTGGTGGTAATTACAATATCGGCATTGGCAATAACGGTCTCTAAACGTTTTACTTCAAAACCATCCATAGCGGCTTGTAACGCACAGATTGGGTCAATCTCAGTAACAGTAATTATACTTCCAGCACCTTTAAACGATGCTGCTGTGCCTTTACCAACATCGCCATAACCACAAACAACCACACGTTTTCCTGCAAGCATGATATCTGTAGCTCTTCTAATCGCATCTACAGCACTTTCGCGGCATCCGTATTTATTATCAAACTTACTTTTGGTTACAGAATCATTTACATTAAAGGCAGGCATTGGTAAGGTGCCAGCTTTCATTCTGTCATATAATCTGTGAACACCGGTTGTAGTTTCTTCACTTAAGCCTTTTATTCCTGAAATTAATTCTGGATAACGGTCTAAAACCATATTGGTAAGATCACCACCATCATCTAAAATCATGTTAAGAGGTTTTCTGTCTTTTCCAAAGAAAAGGGTTTGCTCGATACACCAGTCAAAATCTTTTTCACTCATATCTTTCCAAGCATATACAGCAGTGCCTGCTGCAGCAATAGCCGCGGCCGCTTGATCTTGTGTTGAAAAAATATTACAAGAACTCCAGGTAACTTCAGCCCCTAAGGCTTGTAACGTTTCTATTAATACCGCTGTTTGAATGGTCATATGCAAACATCCAGCGATTCTTGCGCCTTTAAGGGGTTGAGTGTTTTTGTATTCTTCGCGTAGACTCATTAAACCCGGCATTTCTGCCTCAGCTAATTCTATCTCTTTTCTTCCCCATGAAGCAAGTGAGATATCTTTTACCTTATTAGGAACGTAAGCAATTGTTTTTGTGTTCATATTAGTATATTTGTATTTCACAATTTTGACTGCAAAGATAACTAATAACTTTCAGAATATTAAATGCCTCTTTACAAATCCATTACTCCAAATTCACAAACTAGTGTTAAAATCTGGAAGATTACGGAATCTTTCGACGATTTAATAAAACCAGTTACTTTAATGCCAGAAAATTTAGAGCGTGTTTTAGGTATGAAAAGTGAATTGCATCGGCGTGGATTTTTAAGTGTGCGTCATTTGTTGGCGGAATTTGGTTATCAAGATGCCGATTTGTTTTATGACGAATTTGGTAAACCCCATTTAAAAGATGGCAAGCATATTTCCATTACCCATTCGTTTACATTTTCGGCTATTATTGTAAGTGATAATCTTGTTGGAATTGATGTTGAAAAACAGCGTGATAAAATCACCATAATTGCTCATAAATTTATTGATTTTGAGTTCGAGTATTTAACTGACGACGATCCAGATTATATAAAAAAACTAACCGCTATTTGGTGCGTCAAAGAATCGCTTTATAAATTATTTGCTACACCTGGGTTAAGTTTTAAGGAGCACTGTTTGGTCATTCCATTTGTGATTGAAGATGTAGGTACAACAGCTTGGATTGATTATAAAAACATGAAATACCGTTACACAATTAACTTTTTAGAATTTGAAGGCTTTACGTGCGCTTTTGCCTTAGTATAAATGACAGCTATTTATAAAAATATACAGGCGTCGGTTAATAGTAAAGACAAATTGTTGGCTGTTTTAATAGATCCAGACAAGGTCATATTTAATAATATACCTAATTTTATTAAAAAAGTGAACACATCAATTGCAAGTCATATTTTTGTTGGTGGAAGTAGTGTTAAAGAAGATATTACAACAAAGGTGGTTTTTGAAATAAAAAAATTCACAAAATTGCCTGTTGTGTTATTTCCAGGAGACACGATACAATTAACAAATAATGCCGATGCCCTGTTGTTCTTGTCATTAATATCTGGAAGAAATCCAGAATATCTTATAGGAAAACAGGTAGAGGCCGTTTCAAAATTGAGAACTATGTCTGTAGAAGTTATTCCAACGGGCTATATTCTTATTGAAAACGGAAAGCAGACGAGTGTTGAAAAGACAACCAAAACAACGCCGATTTCCAGAAACAATATTCAAAAAATAGCTGATACTGCTAAAGCTGGTGAATTATTGGGAATGAAGTTGATTTATTTAGAAGCAGGTAGCGGTGCTAAAGAAGCTATTACTCCAGAAATTATCAGTTATGTAAAAAATGAATTGAGCATTCCACTCATTGTTGGGGGCGGGATAACAACTAAAAAACAATTGGAAGACACCTATAATTCTGGTGCCGATTTAGTCGTTATTGGAACAGCTTTTGAGAAGGATGAATTGTTTTTTGAACAATTAAAAGCCCCATTCTCCGTTGGACATTTCCCCAAAGAGGAAAACAAAAATGGAATTTTTTGAAAAGAAAACCAATATTAATCAATAAATTTTCCCTTTTGGGAAATCAGGAAAAAATGAAAATATCAGTAGATTTAACTTTGTCGCCTTTGCAAAATGATTTTGAAGTGCATGTCATCAACTTTATAAAAGCCTTGAGAGCTTCAAAATTTACCGTATTGGAAAATCCATTAAGCACTCAAATTTATGGTGACTATGATGAATTAATGCCATTTCTTACCAAAGCTATTAAAACATCTTTTGAAGAGGCAGACATCTCTGTTCTTACCATGAAGGTTGTTAAAACCGATAGAAGCGATTATGAACCACATTTTTGATTTTTTCATAGACCCATACCGCGATGCTCCAACCTATCAAATTGTTTTAGAAGCCATTGCTTTTGTGTTTGGTATTATGAGTGTTTGGTATGCCAAAAAAGAAAATATTTTGGTGTACCCAACTGGCCTTATTTGTACGGTTATAACGGTGTACCTGCTTTATATAAGTCAGTATTTTGGTGATATGATGATGAATTTTTATTATTCCATCATGAGTATATATGGTTGGTGGAACTGGTCTCGAAAAAAAGAAAACAAATATGTGGTGCCTATTTCAAGAACCACCAAAAAGGAAAAACAAATAGGGGTATTGTTATTCATTTTAACCATGATAGTAACTTATATTGTTTACAAGGGATTTGGTTATCCTATGGAAGTTCCTAACTATATAGACATTGTAACATCGGGTATTTTCTTTACCGCCATGTGGTATATGGCCATTAAGAAATTAGAAAATTGGACACTATGGATTATTGCCGATTTGATTACTGTTCCACTGTATGCTTACAGAGGTTTGGGTATGTTGTCATTTCAGTATTTAATCTTCACTATATTAGCAATTCAAGGATATTTTGCATGGAAAAAAACCTTAAACAACAACCGTCAAACTGTATTAAAATAGTATTGTTTGGGCCGGAATCTACTGGAAAAACAACTTTATCTGGTCAATTGGCCAGACATTACAATTCCGTTTGGGTACCAGAATATGCAAGAGAATTTCTTCAAAACAAATGGAACGACGAGCGTAAAACCTGTGAACCAAAAGATTTATTGCCCATTGCAAAAGGACAAATGCAGTTAGAAAACAAACTGTCCCAAAAAACAGATACTGTGTTGATCTGTGATACAGATTTGCTTGAAACAAAGGTGTATTCAGAAACGTACTATACGGGTTCTTGCGATCCCATTCTAGAAAAATATGCGTTAGAAAACACTTACGATTTATATTTTTTGACTTATATTGACACACCTTGGGAAGCCGATGATTTGCGGGACAAACCACATGAAAGAGAACGAATGTTTAAAGCTTTTGAAGAGGCTCTAATTAAATACAAAAGACCGTATGTTTTGTTAAAAGGAGGTAAAAAGGAACGTTTGGAATTGGCCGTGAAGCATATAGATAATTTATTAAAGGGTAAGCAATGACATTTTCTGAGAAGGACCGTATTCAAATTGAAAACCACAGACTAACCACTGAGAAAATAAAGGCTCAAATAGCACTTATTAAATCGGGGATGGTGTATGCTAATTTAAAAGAAGCCGCAACTGTTGGAAATGGTATTCTCAAAACAGAAAACCAGAAGGAATTGCATTATATCCATTTATTTGAAAGCAAACAAGACAATCTTTCGATGATAAATTTTGTTCCAGCTTCGGGAGCAGCTACCAGAATGTTTAAATTTTTGTTTCAGTTTTTAAATAACTATAACGTTAAGGAAGAAAGTATAAAAAACTATATTGAAAGAACCAACAATAAAAATATTCAAATCTTTCTAAAGGGTCTTGAGAAATTACCTTGCTTTGAAGAGGTTGTTCATAAAACACATAAAATTATATCAAATTATAACGACTTAACATTTGATGAACGCTGTGTAGAGTTTATAAAAACCATGTTGGATGAAAACAGATTAAATTATAGCTTTTGCCCAAAAGGGCTGTTTCCTTTTCACAAATATAAAACGTATGTGTCAACGCCTTTCGAAGAGCATTTGTTTGAAGCCGCATTTTATGCCTCATCAAATAATAAGGCCAATTTACATTTCACTATTTCTAAAGCCCATCATAAAAATTTTCAAGAGGAACTAGATCATATTGTAGAAGACATAGAAAATCAAACAGGCCACACCTTTAATATTTCGTTTTCGTATCAAAAACCAGAAACTGATACCATTGCATTAACTACCAAGAAAGACATTTATAGAGAAGAAGATGGATCTATTTTATTCAGGCCTTCAGGTCATGGGGCATTATTGGAAAATCTAAATGAATTGGATCATGACATCGTTTTTATAAAAAATATAGATAATGTTGTTGTAAAGGAACAGCATGACACTATTTCTAAATATAAAAAAATGTTGGCAGGCATTCTGCTAGAGGTTCAGGAACAAGTTTTTAAATTTTTATATCAAATTGAAACCGGAAATCTAAATCAAAATGAAATAGATACCATGGTAAAATTTATAACTAATACATTAAATGTTGTTATTCCCGCAGATTTTGACAATGCGTCGTTAGAATCGAAACTATTCTATTTAAATGAAAAACTCAATCGGCCACTTCGTGTTTGTGGTATGGTAAAAAATGAAGGTGGACCTGGTGGCGGACCATTTTGGGTTAAAGATAATCAAGGAACAATATCATTACAAATCGTTGAATCTGCTCAAATAGATAGTTCTATAGAAAATCAGGTCAGTTTATTAAAAAATGCCACGCATTTCAACCCCGTCGATTTAGTTTGTGGTATTAAAAATTATAAGGGAGAATCTTTTGATTTGACTAAATATGTAGACCATAATGCGTCTTTTATAACCACAAAATCACACGCTGGAACAACTATTAGCGTGTTAGAACTTCCAGGATTATGGAATGGGAGTATGGCCTATTGGAACACTATTTTTGTTGAAGTGCCCCTTAGCACATTCAATCCTGTAAAAACAATCCATGATTTGCTTAAACCTGCTCATCAAATGTCATGATGCTTAATGAAGACGCCTTAATATCGGAATTAAGTTTTAAAGCTGTTAGAAGTTCAGGAAGCGGCGGACAACATGTTAATAAAGTGTCTTCAAAAATTGAATTGACATTTAATCTGGCGGATTCCTCAACATTATCCGACTCTCAAAAAGCCCGATTAATAAAAAAATTGAGTAGTAGATTAACTAACGACCATGTTCTTATTTTACAATGTGACGAAAGTAGAAGTCAGCATAAAAACAAGCAAGAAGCGATTAAACGGTTTTTAGAGATTATAGAAAACGGATTAATAGTTCCTAAAAGGCGGATTCCTACCAAAATATCCAAATCAGCCATCAAAAAACGCCTTAAAGCTAAACGCAACCTATCTGAAAAAAAAATTAACAGAAAAAAGCCCGATTTAGAGTAAAAATAATCAGCAATTATTAATTGTCAATTGTCAATTGTTTTTATCTTTGCACTGTTCTCAAAAAAGGGGTGCTTTTTCAGTTAGCAGTCATCAGTGAACAGTTAACAGTCTTTTTTTAAATTGACTTTTAACTTTAACTTTTAACTTTTAACGCCAAAAAGGCTGAGATCATACCCATTGAACCTGAGCAGGTAATGCTGCTAAGGAAGGCGATAGTCGCCGTTTTAATTAATATTAACTAGAATAATTACCTCTTTTTATTCGATTATAAACATCATAATCGTATGAAAAATTTGTTCGCATTTTTAGCACTTTTAGTGCGGTCCAATCTTGCTAATGCACAAGAAAATCAAGTTCAACAAGATTCAACAAAAATTGAAACTTTAGATGAAGTTTTAGTAAATGCTATTCGTGTAAATGCCACATCGCCCATTACGCACTCAAACATTACAAAGAAAACTCTTGAAAAACGAAATCTAGGACAAGATTTACCAATTCTATTAAACTTTTTGCCTTCGGTGGTTACAACAAGTGATGCCGGTGCTGGTGTAGGCTATACAGGAATTAGGGTACGTGGTATAAGTGCCCAATCGACAAACATTACGGTAAACGGCATTCCATATAATGATGCAGAATCTTTAGGTACTTATTGGGTTGATTTGCCAGATTTTGCTTCATCTGTTGAAAGTCTTCAATTGCAGCGCGGTGTGGGCACATCAACCAATGGTTCTGGCGCTTTTGGTGCAAGTATTAATATTCTAACCGATGCTATTTCGGAAAGGGCCAATGCGGAAATCTCAAATACATTTGGGAGTTATAATACAAGGAAACACAACCTGAAGTTTAGTACAGGAACTTTAAACAACCATTTTGAAATGGCGGGACGTTTGTCACAAATAAATTCTGATGGTTATATTGATCGTGCAACATCTAATTTAAAATCCTATTTTCTTCAAGCGTCTTATGTTGATGATAATACCTTGATTAAAGCAATAACTTTTGGTGGATATGAAATTACATATCAAGCTTGGAATGGCATTGATGCTGAGACCTTGGCGACTAATAGAACCTTTAATCCATCGGGCATGTTCACAGACCAAAGTGGGATGATTAAATTTTACAAAAACGAGGAAGATAATTATAAGCAAGATCATTACCAATTGCATTGGAATGAACGTTTTAATAACAAATGGTCAACCAATCTTGGTTTAAACTACACCTATGGAAGAGGCTATTTTGAACAATATAAAGAAGATGAAAATTTTGCAGAATATGATTTAGTGGAACTTGTAATTGGTGGCGAAACAATTAACACAACCGATTTAATTCGTAGACGCTGGTTAAACAATGACTTTTATGTTGTAAATGCCAATGCCAACTATAAAACAGACTTACTTAATTTTACATTTGGAACCTCTTATAGTAGTTATATCGGCAATCATTTTGGTGAAATTATTTGGGCGCGATATGCTAGCAATTCAGAAATTGGGGACACATATTATACTGGCCAGGGCAAGAAAAAGGACTTTAGTTTATTTGCTAAAGGAACCAATCGATTAAATAATGAACTTAGTATATTTGGAGATTTACAAACACGTTTTGTGAATTATAAAACTACAGGATTGACATCTGATAGGATAAATTTATTGATAGATGAGCGCTATGATTTCTTCAATCCAAAAGCTGGCATTACCTATAAATTAAATCCAATAAACAGTTTGTATTTTTCTTATGCTAGAGCCAATAGAGAGCCCAGTAGAAGCGATTTTGAGAGCAACCCTAATATTAAACCGGAACAATTAAACGATTTTGAACTGGGTTGGCGCCATAACACAAAAGCATTCAGGATAAATACTAATGTTTATTACATGGTATACAATGAACAACTGGTGCTTTCAGGAGCCATAGATAATACAGGAGTCCCCATTAGAACCAATAGCGGCGAAAGTTATAGGCTGGGATTAGAAGTAGAAGCAGGTATTCAGGTTTCTAAGAAGTTTGCAATTCAGCCAAACGTTACCATTAGTTCAAACAAAAATAAGCGGACCATTTCCTCAATAGATGGAAATCTTGTTGATTTAGGAAAAACAAATATTTCGTTTTCTCCGGAATTAGTAGCAGCTAATGCTTTTGTGTTTCAGCCAAAAAATAGCCTTCAACTATCTTTTTTAAGTAAGTATGTGGGCCAACAATATATGGGAAATACAGATTCCAAAACATCAAAATTGAAGAGTTATTTTGTAAATGATTTTAATATCACTTATGAAATTAAACCGAATTATATTTTTAAATCTATTTTACTTTCTGGGTTAGTCAATAATATCTTTGGAGAAAAATATGTATCCAATGGGTATTATTACACATATGAAGATACATGGTCAAATCCTAATCAAATTACTACTATCGAAGGAGCAGGTTATTATCCACAGGCCACTACAAACTTTTTAATTGGAGCCACATTAAAGTTTTAAGAAAAACAGTTAACCTTTCTAGTCCCCTCCTTTTAAAAAGGCCTTCTCTTTGGGAAGGACTTAGGGGTGGGCTAATTTGAGATTAAAAGCGTATTTCCAACCTTCTCAACACGGTAATTTTTTAAACCACACACTAACGTTGAACTATTAAGAGGTTGTCCATTTATTAAACTATATGTATTCCCGTCACCACATCCACAAGTGGCTTCCAATCCGCTTATTTCAAGTGCAGAACAGCTATTGGGTGAGTGATTAGGGTCACTGGCATCCCATGCTAAAAAACTGGTCACCGCATTTGTTACAATAATGCCATTATTTCCAACATTAGGAATATAAACGGATTCTGTATCAAATTGAAGTTGACTATATTGAGGAAGGTTTAAATTAACAGGAACGTTAACATTTAAATTTAGTAAGAATTTACAATTTTCATTTTCGTTTCCGGGGCCACTACAAGCCATAAAAAAAATAGTTAGAAAAAGAGAAAAACGATACTTCATGTAAGTCATGATTTTAAAATGCAATTTACAACAAAAAGTAAATTGAGATAAATATTTTGTATATTTGTGATAATCTCGTGTGAACGGGATTTTTTTATTCCGAACCAGTTTCCGGAATCTTTTTATTAAATAAACGATGAAGTTATGAGTAACGTATCTTATTACACTGAAGAAGGTTTAAAAAAGTTAAGAGACGAGCTAAGACAATTAAAAGATATTGAGCGCCCTCGTGCCTCAAATGCTATTGGGGAAGCCAGAGATAAAGGCGATTTAAGCGAGAATGCCGAATATGATGCTGCAAAAGAAGCACAAGGGATGCTTGAAATGAAAATTGCCAAGATGGAAGAGTTATTGGCTAATGCCCGCGTGATTGACGAATCTCAATTGGATGTATCAAAAATATTGGTGCTTTCAAAAGTTAAAATTAAGAACCAAACCAATGGCATGGAATTGAATTATACCTTGGTGGCCGATGGGGAAGCGAATTTAGCGGCAGGAAAAATTTCTGTCAACTCGCCTATTGGAAAGGGGTTACTGGGTAAAACTGTTGGTGATGTTTCCGAAATTAAAGTGCCAAATGGCGTTTTGAAGTTTGAAATTTTGGAGATTTCACGATAATTATAAATACTTCTGGAAGAAAACAGTTATATTTAGACATATTATTTACAAACTCTCACTGTAATATGGCTTCAATCTTCACGAAAATAGTCAATGGAGAAATTCCATGTTATAAGATTGCTGAAACGGATACCTTTTTAGCGTTTCTTGATGTTAACCCTAACAGTAAAGGGCATACCCTTTGCATTCCGAAGCAAGAGATAGATAAACTTTTTGAACTAGACGAAAACATGTACAGTGGCTTAATGAGTTTTTCAAGACGTGTTGCCATCGCTATTGAAAAAGCAATACCTTGTAAGCGAGTTGGGATGACTGTTATTGGATTGGAAGTTCCCCATGCACATGTTCATTTAATACCACTTCATACCATGAATGACGCTCGTTTTATAAATAAAGTAGTATTAACTCCTGAAGAATTTAAGGCCATTGCCAAAGCTATTCAAGCTAATTTATAGAGCGCTTAAATAATATTTGAATGGTTGTTCCTTTACCTGGTTCCGAGTGTAAAACTTTTATGGAACCATTATGAAACTCCTCAATAATACGTCGGGTAAGCGATAGCCCCAAACCCCACCCACGCTTTTTGGTGGTATATCCGGGTTCAAAAATAGTGTTGAATTTTTTTTTAGGGATTCCTTTTCCAGTGTCAGAGACATTAATTTTAATATCATCTTCAAGTTGAGATATTGCAATGGTAAGTTTGCCGCGGCCTTTCATAGCATCAATCGCATTTTTAACTAAATTTTCAATAGCCCAACTATAAAGTTGTTTGTTAAGATTTACAACAATTTCTCCTTCAGGTGTAATAATTTCAAAGGCAATAAGTTTTGAAGAACGTGTTTTTAAATAACTGTAGGAATCAATAGTTTCCTTAATAATATCTAGTGGTTCTAATGCTGGGACAGACCCTATTTTACTAAATCGTTCCGTAATGGTTTGCAATCTATCAACATCTTTTTCAATTTCAACAATGTATTCGGGGTTGACGTGTTCGCTCTTTAAAATTTCTGTCCAACCAATTAAGGACGATAACGGCGTTCCAATTTGATGCGCCGTTTCCTTGGCCATCCCAGACCATAATTTATTCTCAGCGGCATTTTTATTACTTCGATAAAAGAAATAAACTACCGCACCAAAAAGCACAATAATGAGTAATAATGCTAGTGGATAGTATTTTAGTTTGTTTAATGTTTCTGAATTACCATAGTAGAGATTTCCCAAGATAATTTTTTCTCCTGTTCTAGGTTCAATATAGGAGATTTCGATAGAATTATTAATCTCAGCGAATTGAGAAGCCAATTTTTTAATATAGCTAGAATCTTTTTCTTTTAATTCCTCAATGTTTTTAGTAGTTATTTTATTGCCTCTATAAATAACTATCATTTGATTTTTAACTTCTGAAGTTAAGACTTTAGAAGTCAAATCATTTATATTATCATTTAGTAAGTTTTTTTGGAATTCAGCTTGAGCTTCAGCCCAAATATCCATTTTGGTACGTTCTTCGGCTTTAAAATTCTGAAAGAATAAATAAGTGTTCCATAAAATAAGAGAAGTTATTATAAAAGAAGTAATTATAATAACCCAACGAATAGTATTTATGTTTTTTGTAAAAATCATTAACAATTATAATTTAACATGAATATAATGCAAATCTGTTAATATTATTGTCCAGGATGTTTGTAAATCTGTTTTTAATTGAATGTGAGATTGGTTTCATTTCTTATAATGGCAATAAATAGTTATAATTTTCACCGAGGTAAACTAATAATAAACACTTGATTAAGATTTAATTGATTTTTTAATTAGTTTTGTGAAAACTTAAAACGTTTAATGATAACATTTGATCCTAAAGACATTCCAACAACTACCTTGCACAGCTATTTGTTAAGTGCCGTAGCTCCAAGGCCTATAGCATTTGCAAGCACCATGGATGTTCATGGAAACCCAAATTTATCACCGTTTAGTTTTTTTAATGTGTTTAGCTCAAATCCGCCTATCATGATTTTTTCACCATCAAGACGGGTAAGAGATAATTCGACTAAACATACTTTGAGTAATGCCGAAGCGACCAAAGAAGTGGTCATTAACGTAGTGAATTATGATCTTGTTCATCAAATGTCATTGTGCAGTACCGAATACCCTGAAGACGTTAATGAGTTTGAAAAGGCCGGATTAACCATGCTAAAATCTGATGTGGTTAAACCATTTCGTGTGGCAGAATCGCCTGTTCAGTTTGAATGCAAGGTGAACGACATTATTAAATTAGGAACTGAAGGTGGCGCTGGTAATTTAATTATTTGTGAAGTGTTGAAATTTCATATCTCTAAAGAGGTTCTTAATGAAGATGAAAGTATCAATCAAAAAAAACTGGATTTAGTTGCCAGGGCAGGAGGCAGTTTTTATAGCAGAGCCAATAAAGGTTTTTTTGAAATTCCAAAACCGTTGTCTAAATTAGGAATTGGAGTCGATAATTTTCCTGAACACGTTAAAAACAGCATGGTGTTAACGGGGAATGACCTTGGAATGTTGGGAAATATAGAAGCGTTGCCAACTAAGCAGATGGTGAATGGGTTTATTAAT